>DAORCZ010000010.1:2838-23973 GCA_035345735.1 Pseudomonadota bacterium
CGCATCACATGGTGATAGAGCGCGCCCAGCGCCGTGGTCACCGGCGGGGGCTCGACAGGCTTACCGGCGGCCCGGGCGGCGACGAAGCGCGCCACAAGCAGACCGATGGCCGTCGATTCGATGTAGCCCTCGACGCCGGTGATCTGGCCGGCGAGGTGGACGTTGGGGCAGCCGCGCAGCGCCAGGCTCTCGTCGAGGACGCGGTGCGATTCGACGTAGCTGTTGCGATGGATCGAGCCGTAGCGCAGAAACTCGGCCTGGTGCAGCGCGGGGATCATCGAAAAGATGCGCTTCTGATCGGGATAGGCCAGCCGCGTCTGAAAGCCGACCAGGTTATAGGCCGTGCCGAAGCGATTTTCGGCCCGTAGCTGGACGATGGCGTACGGCTTTTCAGCGCCGGGGACCGCGTTGGGATCGACGAGTCCGACCGGCTTCATCGGTCCGAAGGCCAGCGTTTCGGGACCGCGCTCGGCCATGACTTCAATCGGCAGGCAGCCTTCGAAATAGCGCGGCTCTTCAAAGCGATGCGGGCTGACCTTGCGCCCGGCCAGCAGGGCTTCGACGAAGGCCTCGTACTCGGCGCGCGACATCGGGCAGTTGATGTAGTCGCCTTCGCTGATCGGCGGCGGCGGCAGCGGCTGACCCCGACGCGGACGCTTGGCGCGCGAGGCGACAAAGCAGCGATCCCAGTCCAGGCTGTCGGCTTCGACAATCGGCGCGATGGCGTCATAGAAGTACAGCCGATCGCCGCACAGCCGGCGCACCGCCCGCGCCGCCCCACCATCGACCAGCGGCCCACCGGCCAGGATGCAGGGCCCCGCCGGAAGCTCATCGACCAGCCGGCGACGCAGGGTCAAAAGCGGATGGTGCAAAAGACGCGCTGTCACCAAGCGCGAGAACTGATGACGATCGACGGCCAGAGCATCCCCGGCCGGCACGCGTGTCGCATCGGCACACTCGATAATCAGCGAAGAGGCGGCTCGTAGCTCGCTCTTGAGCAGGCCAGCTGGCGTGTTGGGATCGTCGCTGCGCAGCGAGTTGCTACACACGAGCTCAGCCAGAAGCGGCGTGGTATGCGCCGGCGACTGTCGAGCTGGCTTCATCTCGATCAGCGTGACCGGCACACCGCGCTGAACCAGCTGCCAGGCCGCTTCGCAGCCCGCCAAGCCGCCGCCAATCACCGTCACCGGCTCGCGCGGGGACCCCAAATACCCCGGTCGTGGGGCAGAAACAGGCTCAGAAACCAGAGGAGAGAGCGCCATCGCCGGCACTATATGCGGGGGACGCGGAGCTTGCGCAGGGGGAGTCACAAAAGGCGCATTTATTCAGCTTTGCCCTGGCGTGGGCGGATGTAGACTCAACGCCATGAGCGTGAGTGCAAGCGCCCCTTCCACGATGTCCAGAAGGTTTACGCTGACCCTGCCCATCGCTCACTGGCGACGCCTGCTGCATGAGCTGCAGGTCATGGAGCGAGAGCACAGCGTGTACGGCCGCGTGCCGGTCGAAAAGCTCATCGAGAGGACTCGGGCTGGCGAGCAGCTCCTGGTCTGGATGCGCTGCCAGGTCGATGATCTTGAGCGCGTGACCGAGGGCCGCAGCCCAAGCGAGCTCCTGGCGCGTGAGGTGCCGCTTCTGCGACCGGCCGCCAAGTACCTGCTGACCACCTGCGATCGACTGCGCCGCACCGCGTTGCAGCTCGCCTGGTCGCAGCACAGCGGCGGCGATCCGTCGGCGATGCAGCCGCACCTGACCGACGCGCGGCTGTGGGACAGCATCATGCGCGACCTGCTGCGCCATCACGGCGTGCAGCATCCGCTGACCGAGATGGTCTCGCCGCTGCCGTTCTCCGAGACCGACCTCGCCCAGCTCGGCCTGCCGCCCGAGCAGCTTTTAAACGGCGAAGATCTGCTGGCCTCGTAGCTCGCCGTCGCTCTCCGCCCCCCGCTGACCGCAGATTCGGTGCTGATCCCGCTCCTGATATTTCTGTTCAGCCTGGCGATCATCGCCTTTGCCCGCCCCGGGGGAGCGGCGCCGATCGAGTCTGTAAACGCGCTCGGTCGCGAGCGCGGCTTCTATCTCGACCGACCGGCGGGGGCGCTCTTGGGCGCCGTGGCCATGGTGCTGTGCGGCGTGGTCTCTCCGTCGGAAGCCCTGGGTCGCGCGGTCAACTTCGAGACGCTGATCCTGCTCTTTAGCATGATGGTCATCTGCGCCTACATGGTCGAGGCGCGGCTGTTCCGCTTCGTTTCGTACCTGACGCTGTCGCACGTGCACAGCCCGCGGCGGCTGCTGGTCGCGGTGGTCTTTGTCTCAGGCCTGCTGTCGGCGGTGCTGGTCAACGACACGGTCTGCCTGATGACTACGCCGCTCGTCATTCAGTGCTGCCGCGACGCCAAGCTGAAGCCGCTGCCGTATCTTTTGGCGGTCTGCTTTGGGGCCAACGCCGGCTCGGTGGCGACGCCGACCGGCAACCCGCAGAACATGATCATCGGCACGCTGTCGGGGCTGCCGTACACCCGCTTTGTGCTGGCCCTGGGGCTGCCGGCGCTGCTCTCCCTGGCCATCGTGACGGGGTGCCTGCTGTGGCTGTTTCGCGACGAGCTAGCCGCCGAAGCGGGCGAACTTCCGACGCTGGCGCTCGAACGCCCGGCCTTCGATCCCCGGCTCGCGGCGCTGTGCTTGAGCGTGCTCGTCGCCATCCTGGTCGGCTTCTGCTTGGGCCAGTCGCTGGCCTGGACTTCGCTATTTGGTGCCGCGACCATCGTGCTTCTGGGACGGCGCACGCCGCGTCGCCTGCTGGGTCAGGTCGACTATGTGCTGCTGGTGTTCTTCGCCGGCCTCTTCGTCCTGGTCTATGGCGTCGGCAAGGCCGGCTTGGCCGAGCGGCTGTTCGTCGCGCTGCGCCCCGCCCTGGGCCACAGCCCGCTGCAGCAGATCTGGGTGTTTGCCGGCTTCACCACGGCGCTGTCGCAGCTTGTCAGCAACGTCCCGTTTGTGCTGTTGGCCAGTCAGTGGATGCCGCTGTTTTCTGACCCGCCGCTGACCTGGCTGTCGATGGCGCTGGTGTCGACGCTGGCCGGCAACCTGACGATCGTCGGCTCGGTGGCCAATATCATCGTCCTCGACACCGCTGGCCCCGACGGTCGCATCGGCTTCTTTCGCTTCCTGCGCTACGGCGCGGTGGTCACGCTGCTGACTACGCTGGGCTCGCTGTTTCTGCTTTATGTCGAGCGCCGCCTGGGCCTGATTTAGCCGCTGCAGGCGTCCGTTTTCATCGCCATTTCGCCGCATTTTCGACGGTGGCTCCGTGGTACAATCGAGCCGCCGAGACATGCTTTTTTCACTTCTTGCAGACCCTGGGGGGCGCGCAGCAGTACGGGACCGCGTGGTCCGGCAGGCCTTTTCCGGTCTGTGCTGGGCCGGGGTCGTGCTTAGCCTTGTCGGCGAACCCCACGCTGAAGCCAGCCCGGCCAAGTCTCCCCGACGCGGGATACGACGCGCCACGGTCAGCCCCAAGCGCGCCAAGGCGCCAGCCCGGCCCACGCCTCCCCCCGCGAGCCGAGCGGTCGCGAGTCGGGGCAGCGGAAAGATCACGCCCCCGGGCGGCAGCGCAACGGCGACGGCCTCCACCCCGCGCAGCGATCCCGAGTTCGAGCCACCGCCGGCCGGCGAGGTCGCGGTGCAGTGGGCCAGCCCGCTCTCTGGCCAGAGCAGCGTTAAGGTGCACGCCTATCCCAGCCATGGTTCTCCGACGCTGGGCGACATGCGCGCCGGCACCGCCATCGCGCTCAAGCTAGACCCCGCGCAGCGCGGCAGCGCCGGCTGTCGAGGCTGGCTGCCGGTGCGCCCGGACGGCTATATCTGCGCCGATCAGGTGCGCGTCCAGCCCGGCTATCTGTCGTCCCCCCCGGCGCAGGAGCGCGCCAATGGCTGGCAGCGCATGCGCTACGGCGTGGTGCGCGCCGACAGCGCTGTTTTGGCCCAGAAGCCCGGGGATCGGGGCGCCGCGACGGTGCGCGAAGCCGGCTATCTGCGCGGCGTGCTGCGACGCGGCGACGGCATCACCATCGTTCGCGAGCGCGACGAGCACGTGCAGATCTGGAGCCGTCACTGGCTGCGCCGCACCGATGTCACGGTGTCGATGCCGTCGCCGCTGTCGCCGATCAATATTCAGGCGCTGCCGATCGGTCAGCGCATGATGCTGGCCTGGGTTGTACCGCCCCCCGGCGAGCCCGCCAGTCGTCTGTCGCTGCCCGGCGGAACACCGTCGGTGATGCTGCCGCGCTACACGCCGATTTACTGCAGCGAGATTCGCCCCGGTCCCAGCGGCCATCCCGAGGCGGCGCGGGCCATCGTGCACCTCAGCGAAGATGCCCGCGCGCTGCTCGGCAACAAGCCCGAGGCGCAGGCCGCGGCCTTCGAGATCGACGCCAGTCAGCTTCGCCGCATGACCCCAGCGACGCCGCCGAGCGGGGTCGGGGCCGACGAGCGCTGGATCGACATCTCGCTGAGCGAGCAGGTGGCGGTGGCCTATCAGGGCGAGATCCCGCTGTTTGCGGCGCTGGTCTCGACGGGAGCGCACGGCGCCACGCCGCCCGGCACGTTCTGGGTCTATCGCAAGTACCTGTCGCAGACCATGGCCAACATGCGCGGCGCGGCCTCGCAGTACGACTATCGCGAGGTGCCGCACGCGCAGTTCTTCAACGGCCGCATCGGCCTGCACGCGGTGCTGTGGCACGACATGCTGGGTAACCCGGTCAGCCACGGCTGCGTCAACATGAGCCCCGCCACGGCCGAGCAGTTCTTCTCGTTCACCAAGCCCGAGCTTCCCCCGGGCTGGCACACGGTAAACGGCGATCCGCCTGGTCGCGGCGCCCCCTGGATGCGCGGCACGCGCGTCGTCGTCCGCAAGTAGCGCCCCCCACCGCGTCGAGCCCCGTGCTATCGCTTTGCGCATGGCTGATGCGCCCCCTCCTCCGCGCCCCCCTCCTCTGTGCGGCATCTTCGTCGGTGGCCAGAGCCGGCGCATGGGCGGTCATCCCAAGGGTCTGCTGCCGGCGCCGCAGCCCGACCAGCCACAAGACGCAGCCCGGCCGCTCACGCTGGTCGAGCGCTTAGCGACGCTGGCTCAGGCACAGGGACTGCCCGTTGTTCTCATCGGACAGCACGCCGATTACAGCGGGCTGGGACTGCCGCTTTTGGCCGATCAGCCCCCCGGCCGCGGGCCGCTGGGTGGCCTGATGGCGCTGCTCTTAGAAGCGCAGTCGCGGCAGCTTGAGAGCGTCATCGCGCTGTCCTGCGACCTGCCCTATCTCGATCACTCGTTGCTGGCGCGGCTGTGCCAAGCAGCGACGGTGGGCTACGACGCTGTGGCACCGCGCTGGACGCCCCCGGATCGCGATCAGCCGATCTGGGAGCCGCTGTGCGCCCGCTATTTTTTGTCGTTTATGCCTGCCCTGCGCGCCGCTCTTACCCCCGATGGACCGTCGCTGCAGCGGCTGCTGCAAGTGGCCCGCACTCTATCCCTGGGCTTGGCGCCGGACGAAGTCGTTCAGGTCAAAGACTGGGACAGCCCCGCCGACCTTCCCGACGGCAGCAAGCCGCTCTTGCGGCCTCGATCGGCCTAACCTTTCGGCGTTGACAGACGGGCGCGGCTACAAAGATACTGCCGTGCATGTCGTCTAACCTGGGAGGCAGTCTGTCGCTCGCAGACTTCGATTGCTACGAGCCACGCAAGTGGAAGTCGAACGTCTATAACCGTGAGCGGCTAGAGGTGAAGCAGAAGCTCTTGGGGCTCGCTCGCGCCATCGCCGGCAGCGTGCTCGGAGCCGATGGCTCGCCGCTGTTTATCGAAGCCTCCGTCGAACATCCGGCGCTGTGGAACCACAAGCAGGTCGATTCGCAGAGCGTCTACTTTTCGCGCCATCAGACCGCCCGCAAAGAGCTCGACGGCTTCATCGATCGCAGCAAGCCGATGGCTTCTTTGATCGACGACCCGACGCCGCAGCACAACCACGTCTTTTTGGCCCTCACCGTCAGTCACGAGATGCTTGAGGTCTGCCTGCGCCTGCATCCCGATGCGCGCGTCGATCGCCAGAACTTCGAGCGCAAGCTCGATGACTACTACGAAGCCGAGCGCCTAGTCGGCCTGCTGTCGTCGCTGCCCGAGGGCTATCGCCTGGGGGTCACGCCGGAGCTACAGCCGCTGTCCGAGCTAGGCGGCGGCAGCCTGACGCTAGAGGCCCTGCACGAGGTCCTGGGCAAGCTGCCCCCCGGTGGTGCGCTGCCCATGCCTGGTCAGCTACCGCGGCTGTTTCACCTGGGCATCGCCCTGCCGCGCGAGCAGGCTTCGGCCTACACCGGCGACGAGCTAGCCGAGTGGATTTCTGGCCGGCTGACCGAGCTAGCGCCCGTCTATCGCTTCCTGGCCTGGTCGCGCGACAACGACTTCGTGTCGATGCGGCAGGTGCTGGACAAGGAAAAGACGGTCAAGCGCCAGCGCGGTCTGCAGAAGGGCGATCGCGTGCGCGTGGTGCGCGGCATGCTGGCCGGCAAAGACGGTGTCGTGCAGGAAGTCGACGCCAAGGGACATCTGAAGGTGTTGGTTGGTAAGATGGTCGTCAAGATTGATGCTGCCGACGTCGACCGACCCGAGTCCTAGTCCTTCTCCCTTTCAGTCTGTCCTGCGCGGGGGGCCGCTACAGCAGCGCGTACTGGCGCTGATTCTGTTTGTCGCCATCCTGGCCGTCTTTCGTCACCTGGCGCTGATCCTGGTGACGTTTGTCGTGCTGTCGCGCGCCCTGGCCTTCCTGGGCCTGGGGCTGGCCCGCCTACTGGGCCTGCGCGGACCCAAGGCCGAGCACCGCGGCGTGCTCTTGGTGCTGGCCCTGGGGGTGCTGCTGCTGTCGGGCTTGGCCTTTGTCTTCGTCAAGCAGGGCGGCAAGTCCTATGAGCAGTTTCTCAGCCTGCACAACGGCCAGTCCCTGCCCGAGATCCTGCGCGACTTCCACGAGGATCTTTTAGAACGCCTACCCGCCTGGCTGCCCATCGAGGGACTCAAAGAGCGCGTGCCGCATATGGTGCAGCCGGCCGTCGATTACCTGCGGGCCACCGGGCGCGTGCTGATGTACCTGCTCATCGGCCTGATCTTGGCGATTATCTACGTCCTCGATCGCAAGCCGGTCGACACCCTGTTCGCCGAGCTTCCCAGCGAGAGCGTACCCGGCACGCTGCGACGGTATTTCGGCTATCTGTGCGAGGCCATCATCATCACCATCACCCTGCAGGTGCTGGTCGCGCTGGTGAACACGCTCCTCACCCTGCCGGTGCTGCTGGCGCTGCGCCTGCCGCGCATCCCGGCTTTGACCGCGCTGATCTTTTTTTCCAGCCTGGTGCCGGTGGTCGGCAACCTGGTCTCGGGCGCGGTGCTGATCGTCACCAGCTATCTGCACAAGGGGCTGTGGGCGGTGGCCTTCTTCGTCGTGACCACCTTTGTTCTGCACAAGATCGAGGCCTACTACCTAAACCCCCGCCTGGCGGCCCGACACGTCAACCTGCCGTCGCTGATCTTGGTGATCTCGCTGATCCTGCACGAGCACATCTTTGGCCTGGTCGGGCTGTTCCTGTCGTTCCCGGTGCTGTACATCGGCCTGAACATCCTGCACGAGCTGCGCGCCGCCCTTGGCACCGACCCGGCTGCGGACGGCAGCCCCCCATCGTCTGCCGGATCGCCTCCCGAGCGCGCCTCGGGAGCGCCCGACGGTTCAGCAGCGGCTCACGTGACACCGCGTAACAATTCCACCAAGAAACGGCGACGTTAGCTGGCCCAGCTTTTCCCCCTCTGTATTCGTCCCATCGTCGCGGGCCGCTTTTCGCTATGATGGCCCCAAGATGGTTAGGCTGCTTTTTTTGCTGCTGCTTCTTGCTGCTGTCCGCCCAGCTTGGGCCACCGAAGCCCTGCTGCTAGAGCCCAAGATCGACGGCCCAGCCCTGGCTGCCGAGGTCGGCACGCTGCAAGAAAAAGCGATGCAGGCCCTCAAGGCGCAGGGCTTCGGCCTGATCGATGCGCGGGAAGCGCAGAGCGTCATCTCGGGCGAGTCCCAGCTTCGCGACTGCTTCACCGATCTGTGCCTGGAGCGCCTGGGCCGCTTGGTCGCCGCCAACGTCGTCGTCCGCTACCGCGGCAAGGTCATCCTGCCGTCGGAGGCCTCGAAGTCTGCCGACAAGCAGCCGACCTGGAAGTTCCGGGTCGATGTGCTGGATGTCGAGATCGGCGCGACCGGCGCCCATCCCGAGGGCGAATGCGCAAGCTGCACCGCCAAGCAGGCTGCGGAAAAGCTGTCTGAGCTGATCACCCAGGCCGTGCTAGAGACCGCATCGCGACCGCGCGGCATCCTGGAAGTCCGCTCGGAGCCAGGCAGCGCGACGGTCTATGTCGACGGCACCGAGCTTGGCGTCACGCCCTACAAGCGCCCCGCTTTCGCCGGCAAGCGCAAGGTTGTCGTCCGCCACGTCGGCTTCCTATCGCAGCAGCACGAGACCGATGTCCCCGACGGCCAGAAGGCGCGGCTCGACGTCAAGATGGTGGCCGGGACCGATCCGGTGTCGGTGCTGGTCGTCGAAAAAGAGCGCGCCCCTATCTACAAGAAGTGGTGGTTCTGGACGGCGATCGCCGGCGGGGTCCTTGTCGTCGGCGCCGTCACCGCGGGCATCGTCGTCGCGACGCGGCCCAGCGTCAGCGCTCCCGAGCGCATGTTGCCCGGCAACGTTCTTACGTTCTGATTTGTCTGCGGCCGACCTCGCGGGTCAGCCGCCCACAGGAGCACCCCATGCAACGCCCTCTGTCCTCGCAAGAGCCCTCGCGATCCGCTGCTTTGGGCGCTCATCGGCCACGGCGACTCTTGCGCCTGGGCCTCGGCCTGGGCCTGCTCCTTGCGGCCGGGGTCTCCTCCTGCGATGCCCCCGCCCCGACGGCGATCGGTCCGCTGGTCCGCATCAACCTCAAGCCGCTGCCGGCCAGTGCCAGCAAGGTGTCGCTGAAAGTCACCGCCGCGGGCCGTGACAAAAGCGCCGATTTCAGCACCACCCCCCTCGACATCCTGGGCGTGACCTTCGAGCCCGGCACCAACGGCCAGGCCGTGCTGGAGGTGCAAGTCTTCGACGAGAGCGGCTGCCTGATTGGCAAGGGGCAGGCCTCGATCAGCCTGGCCAGCGACATCGACTACGAGCTACCGATCACCCTGGAAGAGGTGAAGTTTTGCGGCATGCCGGCTTCCAAGCTGATCGTTCAGCTGGTCAACGGCGCCGACGGATCGGGCAAGGTCACCGGCCCCGGCATCGACTGCGGCGGCGGGGGCAGCGACTGCGAAGAGGTGTACCGAGCCGGCACGCAGGTCACGCTCTCGGCCAGCGCCACCGTTGGCAACTTTATCGGCTGGACGGGGGGCTGCACCGGCGTCGGCGCCTGCTCGCTGACCCTGACCCCGGCTGGCGACTTCACCGTGCAGGCCTCGTTCGGCGTCTGCCGCGGCTGGTGCCCCGAGCCCAGCGGGATCGCCGGCACCACGCAGCGCTGGAGCGCCATCTACGGCCGCAGCACCACCGACATCGTCGCGGTGGGCTACAACGGCGCCATCACCCGCTGGGACGGCCAGAGCTGGAAGTCCGAGTTCTCCGGCACCACCAAGAACCTGTACGCCATCACCGTGCCCCGCGGCAGCACCAGCTACGTCGCCGTCGGCGAGAGCGGCACCGTCCTGGGCAATAGCGGCATGGGCTGGTTCGCCATCCCGGTCAACCCCGCCACCACCAAGGATCTCTTGGGCGTCAGCGGCGTGTCCGATACCGAGATCCGCATCGTCGGTCAGGACGCGACCTTCCTGCGCGGCGATCTCAAGGGCTTCTCGGCCAGCGAGACCTTGCCCAGCAGCGCCACCACCACCCGCGAGCTCAACAGCATCATGGTGCAGGTCAACAACGGCACCAGCGGCGAGTTCCTGATCGCCGGCAACACCGGCTACACCACGCGCCGCTTCTACATCGGGCCGGGCTACTGGGACGACGCCTCGCCGGGGGGCACCAAGAACCTGTACTCCGCTTGGTTCAGCAAGACACGCCAGGTCGCCGTCGGCGAGGGCGGCCTCATCTTCCGCCGCTCCTACCAAGGGCTCAGCTGGCAGGGCTGGACGACCGAGACCTCAGGTTTGACCACCGACCTGCGCAGCGTCTGGGGCGCCAGCGAAACGAACATCTTCACCGTCGGACTCAACGGCAAGATCCTGTTCTGGGACGGCAGCAACTGGACCCCCCGCACCACCACCACCACGGCCGATCTCTACGGCTTGTGGGGCACCAGCAGCACCAACGCCTACGCCGTCGGCACCCTCAACACCATCCTGCACTACGTTCCCTAACGTACCTGACTCAGTCCGCTACGCACTTTACCGTGAAGGCTCGGCGGCCTCGTCGCCCCCCGGCTCAGCGGGACGGCTGTGTTCGCGGCGCAGGGCATCGCGGTTCAGCGTGCCGTGGAGCAGGTCGAAGAGCGGAATGGTGATGTTGAAGTTCCAGCGCTTCATGTTGCGCGGATCGTGATGACTGCGATGCAGCGCCGACAGATAGCGAATCAGGCGCAGGCGCGCGATGGGGTGCTCGGCTGGCAGGTGATACGAAAGGTGCATCCACTCGTACTGCAGGAAGAACAGCACCGACGTGCACAGCGACAGCATGGCGCTGTTGCGATTGGTCAGCCAAGTGACCAGCGCCACCACCGGCAGCAGCATGCCGACGATCATCACGATGGCGAACCACGGCATCAGCACCAGCATCCACTCCTTTTGCGAGTGCATCGCCATCTCGTCGGCGGTGTAGATGACGTGGTGGGTGCGCTCGTGGCGCTCGTAAAGCTCGGCCAGGCCGGGCAGGCGACGGTGCAGGATGTCCTTGTGCGCGCGCCACTCGAAGCCCAGGGCGGCGATATAGGTGATCGGGATCGCCCATAGCTCGACGGCCCGCAGGTCGTGGATCAGCGACACTGCCACGCCCAAGACGAAAAGCCCCACCAGCGAGGGCAAAAGCAGATGCCGCCAGGGTCGATAACCGACTGGCACCCACTTGGCAACGAACTCTGCGCGACGGGCCTTCCGATCTCGCTCCATGTCGCTACCTTGCGGGAAGCGCCCCAGGCGGTCAAGCCGGCGCCGCCAAGTTGCGCTGCGCAAACGCAGAACGACGCGCTTCTTTACGAGCGACGGCGGGGACGTTACGCTGCCCTCATGTCTGCTGTGAGCACGGAAATGACGACGGGAACGGCGCCTGGGCGACGCGCGGCAGGGGGACGCTGGGCGCTGCCGATCACGGTGCTTGGGGCCTGCCTGCTCTTGTCGCTGCCCAGCCGGTCTGCCGTTGCTGATCCGCTGGTCATGGGGCTGACCTCGAAGGTGTCGGCGCCCGATCGCCCAACGCTGTCGCTTACCGCCAGTGAGTCGGTCAGCGACCTGCGCATCGACGTCGAGCCCGACAAGTCCGAGGGCGCTCAGGCCGAGAGCGCGCCGCAGAGCTTCAAAGAAAAAAAGCTCGCCGCCGGCAAGAAGGTGACGTTTCCCATCGGCAGCGGCCGCAACGGCACGACGCACTGGCAAGGCATGATCCAGTGCCACGTCGGCGGCAAGCTGTGGAAGCGCTCGATCAACTTCGACACCGAAGTCGGCACTCGCTTAGAGATCAAGTTCGATCCCAACTACTACTCGAAGCACATCAACCTCGCCGAGCACTTCGTCGAGGTGCAGTTTTCCGCCCCGGCCGGACGCGGCGAGATCACCGTCACCGCCGATGACGGCAGCGACGTCGGCAACGGCCAAGCGACGTTTTCTGGCGAAGCGCCCGACAGCTGGCTGCGCCTGTCGTGGACGCCCAAGGCCGCCAAGGATCCCGAGAGCGTCGTCCTGCGCCTGGCCATCAAGCTCTACGACAAGGATGGCAACTTCAGCACCATCGACCTGTATCCCTGGGCCGTCACCGTGCCCCACGTCGAGGTCAACTTCGCCACCGCCTCCGTCGAGATCGACGATGCCGAACGCGCCAAGCTCGATGAGTCGCTGGCCAAGATCAACAAGGTCCTCGATCGCGTCGAGCGCACCCTGCTTTCGTTCGCCGAGCGCGGCATCGTCGCTTCGCCGCCGCGGCCCAAGCTCTACGTCGCCGGTCACACCGACACCGTCGGCGGAGATCCCGACAACCTGACCCTGTCCAAGGGCCGAGCCCGCGCCATCGCCCAGTATTTCCACGCGCACGGCTTCAAGATGCCGACCTTTTTCGCCGGCTGCGGCAAGCGCCAGCTCCGCGTTAAGACCGCCGACAACGTCGACGACGCTCGCAACCGCCGCGCCGACTACACCCTGGCCTTGGAAGCGCCCCCGCTGCCGGCCGGGATCGCCTGGTTGTCGCTCTTGCCCGTCAAGGGACGCTAGGTGCGCGGCTCGCGCCTCACTCTGACTTATCCACGCCGGCTCTCCATCTCGCATGGCCACTTCGCGTAAATCCGACGAAAAACTTCCCACGAAGAAGCGCAGCGCCAGCAAGGCCAAAGGCGCCAGCAAAGCCCCGTCCCCGCCCGGCGATGGCTCGGCGCGCATCGTTCGTATCTGGCGCATCCTGCGCATCGTCGGGCTGCTCGGCCTGCTGGGCGGGTTCCTCGGCGTCTCCGCCGTCGCGGGCCTGTTCCTGTACTACACGCGCGGCGAGTCGCTACCGACCATCGACAAGATCAGCGAGTACCACCCCAAGGTGGTCACCCGCGTCCTGGCCAGCGACGGTCAGCTAATCGGTGAGCTGTTTGAAGAGCGCCGCACCGTCGTCCCCATCGATCGCATCCCGCGCCACGTCATCAACGCCTTCATCGCCGCCGAAGACGCCCACTTCTTCGAACATCCCGGCGTCAATCTCTGGGCCATGGTGCGCGCGGTGGCGCAGAGCGTGGTGTATCGCCGCTCGCTGCGCGGCGCATCGACCCTCACGCAGCAGCTGGTCAAGACCTACGTGCTCAAGAGCAACGAGCGCTCGCTGCGTCGCAAGGTGCAGGAGATGTATCTCGCGTTGCGCCTGGAAAAGATGCTGACCAAGGAAGAGATCCTCTGGCTGTATCTGAACCAGATCTCGTTTGGGCACGGGCGCTTCGGCATTGAAGAGGCGGCGCGCTATTACTTCGGCAAGTCGGTGAGCGATCTCGACGCCGGCGAGGCCGCCGTGCTGGCTTCGCTGCCCAAGGCGCCGGAAGAATTCGGCAGCGCGCTGCGCGATGCCAAAGATCCCAAGCGCCAGACCCGCGCCAAAGAACGGCAGCGCTATGTGCTGTCGCAGATGGCGCGCTATCACTTCATCGCCGTCGAAGAAGCCGACCGCCTGGCCAACGCGCCGATCCAAGTGGTGCGCGAGCCGCCGTCGCTTGTCGGTCTGGCTCCCGAGTTTGTCGACGAGGCCGAGCGGGCGCTGGTCGAGCGCTTCGGTCAGGCTCGCCTGCCCTATCTGGGCATCAATGTCCGCACCACCTGCGACATCAACGTGCAGCGCGCCGCGCGCCAAGCGCTAGAGCAAGGGCTGCAGCGCATCGACGAGCGGCAGGGCTATCGCGGGCGCCTGCGGCACCTGGCCGGAGGCGAGCTCAAGGCGCATCTCGACTCGCTGAAGCGCGACTTTCCCAATGGGCCGACCGTCGGCAAAACCGTCGAAGGCGTGGTGCTAAACATCGTCGATGGCGAGGGTGGAGCCGGCTGGGCAACCATCGATCTGGGAGCGAGCCGCGGTGTGCTGCCCCTTCCGGCGACGACCAATCCGCCCGATCGCTACAACCCCAAGTCGCTGCCCGCCAGCAAGCGCTTCGTCGAGGGCGATACCCTGCGCGTGCGCATCAATCGCCTGGGCCGCGAAGGCGCCATGCTGTCGCTAGAGAGCGGGCCGCAGAGCGCAGTCATGGTCATCGATACCGAGCGCCGACACGTGCTGGCGATGATCGGCGGCTATGGCTACGCCCGCGGCTACTTCAACCGCGCCCTGCGCGCCAAGCGGCAGCCCGGATCGGCGTTTAAGCCCTTCCTGTACGCGACGGCGTTCGAGTCGCGCAAGTGGACAGCGGCCAGTGTGCTCAATGACTCGCCGCAGGTCTACGACCTGCCCGATCTCAAGTCCTGGGCGCCGAAGAACGCCTCCGATCATAAGCAGTTTATGGGCCCGGTGCGGCTGCGCGTGGCCCTGGCGCATTCGCTGAACACCGTCGCTTCGCAGCTGATCTATGACCTCAAGCCGAACCCGGTGATCGCAACGGCGCGGGCCCTGGGCATCGAGTCGCCGCTGGAATCGAACTATGCGTTGGCGCTGGGATCATCGGCGGTCTCGCTGATCGAGCTGACCAATGCCTACGCCAGCCTGGCGGCCCGCGGTCGCCGGGCCGATCCGATGTTTGTGCTGCAGATCGGCGACGAAAAACCGCTAGAGCGCGAGCTAGCCCAGGTTGTCAGTCCCGAGCTTTCGTTCCTGATGTCGCACGTCATGCAGAGCGTGGTCGAAGAAGGCACCGCCGCGTCGATCAAGGGCAAGCTGAAGCGCCCGATCGCCGGCAAGACCGGCACCACCAACAGCAACAAGGACGCCTGGTTTGTCGGCTACAGCCCCGATGTCTGCACCGGCGTGTGGGTCGGCTTCGACGACAGCCGCCCGCTGGGTGAGCGCGAACAGGGCGCCCGCACTGCGCTGCCGATCTGGCTCGACGTCATGCAAGCGGCTCTGCGCGATCGTCCGCCGCAGCCGTTTGTCCAGCCGGCCGGCATCGTCGTCGAGCGCATCGACCCCGCAAGTGGCAAGCGCGCCGCCGCCAACGCCCCGGCCCTCGACGAAGTGTTTCTGACCGGCACCGAGCCGCAAGAGCAGGCCCTGGCCCCCGGCGAGCGCGACCCCAACACGTTCAATATGGACAGTGAGTAGGAAGCCCGCGTCGAGCCCGCGAGTTTGTGATAGGCAAGAGACATGCGCACCGTTTCGAAACCGTGGGGACATGAGCTGATCTGGGCGGAGACGCCGCGCTATGTGGGCAAGATCCTGCACATCAAGGCGGGCGAGCAGCTTTCGCTGCAGTATCACCAGCGCAAAGACGAGACGATCATGGTGCTGGCCGGCCGGCTGCGTTTCGAGCACGGCGAGGCCGATCAGCCGCTCGGCGCCGTCGAGCTAGGACCGAACGAGCCGTTCCGCATCCACCCCGGGCTGCGCCATCGCATGATCGCGCTCGCCGATACCGACGTGGTCGAGGTATCGACGCCCGAGCTAGACGATGTCGTGCGACTAGAAGATCGCTACGGCCGCACCGGCACGTCAACGCCTTAGCCGGAAGTCCCCTCCCTGGGTATGCCGATAGGCGCGGAAACGCAGACGTTTTCTTCCATCTCAGCGCTGCTGTCGGCGCTGACCTTGGTGTTGCTCGGCGCAGTGCTGCTGAGCCGCAGTCGGCGGCCGGCGTATCGCGCGTTCATCGTGCTGTGCGGCAACGTGCTGCTCTGGCACCTGTTCAACATCTTTCGCGGCGGCGATCGCTCGTCGTACCTGGCGCTGTCGGCGCAGATCGCGCTGCCGCTGACCCTGGTCGGCTTCCTGCGCACCTGGCTCAGCAGCGGGCGCGATCTTGGCAGCGAGCCCCGGCGCAGCGTCGGGGCCCCACGCTATGCCCTGTTCATCGTGCTGCTGTCGGAAGTGGCCCTGGTCTACGCCTACAGCACGCGCGAGAGCAGCAGCCCACCGGCCCCGACGCGCTTCTGGGTGCTGCAGCTACCGTCGGTGCTACGCGTGGCGACGCTGTTTGCGTTGTACGGTGCGCTGTCCCCGCTGTGGACCGCCTATCGCAGCACGCTGTCGCGCGTCGATAAGCGCCGCCTGCTGTACCTGATCGGGGTCGGCGCGCTGAGCATCACGGCCGCCGCGCTGGACTATCTGCCGTCTCCGCTGGGACGCGGTGGGCCAGCCATCGGCAGCCTGCTGACCATCGTCTACCTGTACTTCCTGCAGCAGACGCTGGTCATGGATCGCCTGCTCGATATCAACGAGCTTCTCGGTCGCGTCGTCGTGCTGTCGGCCTTCGTGCTCTTGCTGTCGGCGGTGCAGACGGTGCTGACGCTGATCGGTGTACAGCCGCAGCAGGTGGTCACGGTGGTGGCCTTTCTGATCCTGCTGCTTTACGAGCCGCTGCGCATCGTCCTTGAGCGCCAGGTGCAGCGCATCACCACGCGCGAGCGCACCGAGCTTCAGCAGTCGCTGGGCGAGCTTCGTCAGCTGTTGCCGAATGTCATCGAGCCGCGCGAAGCGGTGCGCCTGGTGCTGGCGGTGTTCGAAGAGACGCGAAGGCTGACGCAGGCCGCGATCTATCTTTTGGAAGCAGATGGCAGCGGCTACGAGCTGTCGGGATCGTTCGGCAGCAGTCGCCCCGTCGAGCGCCTGGATGCCGCGGCGCGTCGACCGTTCTGGTCGCGGCTGATCGAGAACCGTCAGCCGATCACCCTGGAGCGCCTGCAGTACGAGCAGGGTCAGCTGGGCCACAGCGACGCCGCCGCCATCGAAAACGTCGATGCCATCGCCCGCGTCCTGGTGGAAGTGCAGGCCAGCGCGGTGGTGGGTATCTTTGGCGGCGGCCTGGGCAGCCCAAGCGCCGGGGTCAGCAGCCCGGGGCGGGCCAGCGCTGACTTCGGCTCGCCCGAGGTCCTGCTGGGCTTTCTGTGCATCAAGGACAAAGATCCCAGCGAGCGCCTAAACGACAGCTTCTCCGTCGGTGATCTCGATATCTACGCCGGCATCGCCGCGCAGCTTTCGATCACCCTGCAGAACTCGAAGCTGTACGACCGCATGAAAGAACGCGATCGCCTGGCGGCGCTGGGCCAGATGGCCGCTGGTCTAGCGCACGAGATCCGCAACCCGCTGGGCGCGATCAAAGGCGCGGCTGAGCTGATCGCCCCGGATCGCAACGGCCGCCTGCCCAGCAACGAAGACGTCGCGGAATTTTCCGGCGTCATCTTGGAAGAGACGCGCCGCCTGGGCCGCGTGGTGTCGCAGTTTCTGGACTACGCGCGACCGCTGCGTGGCGACTATCAGCCGATCGATATCAACGACGTCGTGCGCCGCACCGAGGCGCTCTTGCGACCGCTGTCCGAGCAGATGAAGAACGACAGCGATCCCGGCTGGCAGCCGCCCGAGATCGTCATGCAGCTAAGTCCTGATTTGCCACGCACGCGCGGCGATGCCGAGCAGCTTCGGCAGGTGTTTCTGAACCTCGGCTTAAACGCGCTGCAGGCCATGGCCGATGCACACAACGCGACGAGCACCAGCCCAGCCGGCAGCGAGACCGAGATCCCGCGCGGACGCCTGAGCATCAGCACCGGCCTGCGCCACGGCGGACGCCTGGGCGGACCGACACAGCACATCGAGGTGCGCTTCAGCGACACTGGCCCGGGCCTTGACCCCGCGGTGCAGAAGAACCTGTTCATTCCGTTTTTCACCACCAAGGAACGCGGCACCGGCCTGGGCTTGGCCATCAGTCAGCGCATCATCGAAAACCACGACGGCTTCATCGAAGTCCGGACGCGCACCGCCGGCCCGCCCAACAACAGCGGCACGCTGCCGACCATTGCGCTTTCTCCCAGCGGTGCACCCGGCGCCATCGCGCCGATGACCGGCAGCAGCACCACTGGCAGCACCCCGATCGCCAGCAGTGGCACGACGTTTCTGGTCGTGCTTCCGGTCAGCGCAGAGTAATCAGCGCAAAGTCGGGAATGGTCACCGGCTTGGCGGTTGCTGGGGTCTGTGCACCGTCGGTCAGTTCGCGAACGCGCTCGCTGACGTATAGGTCAAGCATGTTGACCGTTACTCGTCCGGTGTGGCGAAAGTCAGCGCTGCCGCGCAGGCCCTCGATCAGCGCCAGGGTAAAGGCGCCGTTCTTCCACTGCGGCGACTCCTGCGAGAGCTGACGGCCCGTCGAGGCAGCCATCACCACCAGGCCCTGCTCGACCCCGGCCAGATCGCCGACAAAGCGCGTCACGTCGCCGGTCTGGTGCCCAGGGTCATCTCCCGCCGGGGCCTTGGCTGGCACCTCTGCCGCCGCACTGCGACTGTGCCGCACCGACAGCACATTGCCCGAGTGACAGGTATCCAAGAACAACAGCGCCCGGCTGGGCAAGCTGCTGAGCACCCGCTGTAGCTCCGTCGCGGAGAGACCGGTCTGCGACAGGCGGGTCATGTCGATGTCGTGCGGCAGGAAGAGATACTGGCCACTGCCCGCTTCATTGACGCCATGCCCGGCCAAAAAGATCAGCGCGGTGTCGTCCGCCTGCAGCTTCGAGCCCAGCCAGGTAAAGCCCGCGCGAATGCCGCTGAGGTTGGCTTCTCCGTCGGTGATGACCCGCACCAGGACCTCGCTATACAGGCGCCCGCCCAGCTCTTTGAGCACGCGGCCGAGATCGTTTGCATCCTTGGCCGGATAGGTCAGCTGCAGCTCAGGACGGGCATAGGTACCGACGCCCACCGCCAGCACGACCAGGCGTGGGCGATCGGTGCCGACCGCGTCTTTGCCCGCTGTGCTGCTGACGTGGATCACCGCTGGCACCGAGGCTCCGACGCTGCCCTCGGCGTACACGGCAATCGAGCTCTTCCCGGCCGGCAGCGCCACCGGCACGCTGTAGATCTCGACCCCGCCCCCACGGGCCCCAGCGTCGGCCGGCCCGGCCCCTGCGGCATCGCTGCCGATATCGACCACGCCGCGCGCCTTGCCATCCAGCCGGCCATTGACCAGCACCCGCACCCCGCGAATCGCCTGCCGCACCGGGCTGTGGACCATGACCCGCAGCGTCACCTGGCCATCGCTTACCGTCGTACCATCGCTGGGCGAAAGGATGCTCGCCACCGGCGGCAGCATGCCGCGTAGCTGCACCGGCTCGGCGGGCTTGGGCGGGTCCATGCGCCCCTGACGGGGCACCACCGGCAGCCGCGAGGGAGTAGGGCTGCCCTGCGGCGTGCCGGTGCCATGGCCGAGGGGACGCTCCTCTGGCTCCGGCGTGTCGCCGGCCGTCACCGCGTCGCTGGCGATCGGCAGACTGGCTGCCACCCGCGGCGGGCTATAGAGCTTGGCGACGAAGCGCTCTAGCGGAAACAGCGTCGCGGCCTGCGGCTGCGCCGGGTTGACCAGCCAGCCCACCAGCGAGGCGCCAGCGATCGTCGCGGCGTAGTGACCATGCGGCTGAAACATCACCCAGCGGCGCCGGTCCCGATGCAGCACAAAGGTCACGATCGGCTGCCCATCGCTCGCGCTAAACCAGCGCAGGCTGCCATCGCTCAGCGCCGCGACCAGATAGCGTCCATCGCCGCTGTAGTTGACGGCCAGGGCGCGGGCAGGGAGCAGCGTCTCAAAGCATGGACTGGGCAGGTTCCCCGTACTGACCGACGGAGGCAGCAGGCAGTCGCTGGCCCCGGAACTGCGCTCAAAGGTGAAGCGCCGCAGCGCCCCGCTGGTCCCCAGCACAAAGCTCCGTCCGTCGGGCGAGACGGCCAGGGAGTGCGGCTCCTCGCCCCGGATCGGCAGGGCTGCTCCGTCGAGCGTCACCATGGTCGCCCGCCGCCAGCCATTGAGGGTGTGGGCCGCCGGGACCTCGATGCGCGGCGGATGCAGCCGATCGCTCACCGGTTTGCCCAGCTGCAGCCGCGACTCGCGCACCAGCTGATCCAGCGCAAAGCCATAGCTGTCCCCCGGCTTGGGGCCGTAGCGCAGCCAGACGCGCGCGCCGGTGTCGTCGGTGTATAGCTCGGTCGGGTCGGTGGGCAGGAGCGCGTCCGAGCCCTGCTGCAACCGCACCTGCCCGTCGGGCGAGAGCAGCGTAAAGCTGGCATCGGCGCCCCCCAGAAGGATGCTGCCGTCGGACAGCAGCTGCGTACTGTGAATATCGGCCGGCCCTTGCCACAGCGGCACGGCACGGGGCGACTTTTCGATCAGCACGCGCCAGACCACCCCACCGCCCGGCCCCTGCGCCAGACGCGAGCGATTGCCGACGTAGATCAGGCTCTTGCCATCGGGAGCCCAGTCGATCGTGCTCGGCCCCACGTCACCCTGGGCTGCCAGATCTACGGACTGCAGCAGCTTGATACTGCGGCTATCCCGTATCTCGATATGGCCACGATCGGCAAAGCTGATCGCCACGCGACTGCCGTCGGGCGAAACGCGCACCGAGTGTGAGACCAGCGCCGTCATGCTAGCGGGCCCACTGGTGACGTTCAAGGGAGTGTACTTACCCTCACCGGTCTGGATACGATCTTTCGCGTAAACGCTGAGCCCGCTGGTGTTCAGCAGGAAGGCGCGTCCGTCGGGGGCAAAGTCCGCGTCGACAAACAGCGACTGTGCGACGTCGCTGCCGGCGCTCTCGGGGGCTGCCGACAGCTCGGCGCCTAGCTCGAAGAGCCGCGCCCCCCCCAGTCGCATCAGGCCCGCCTTGCCCGACAGAAACAGCAGGCGACGGCCGTCACGGCTAAACACCAAGCGGAAGCCGCGGTCGAACTCTGGCGAGCTGGGCGCACCGGGCAGGCGACGCACCAGTCGGCCCGAGCTGACGTCGAACAGATAGACGCCGCTGCCACGCCCCTCGGCCGCATCCCAGTAGCGCAGCGAGCCGGCGACGGCCAGGTGACGACCATCGGGAGCAAAGGCCAGGGCATGGATGCGACCTTCGGGGCCCACGTCCTGGCTGGGCGGACGCAGCGTGCGCAAGAGATCGCCGGTCTGGCTGTCCCACAGCCGCACCACCCGATCCAGACCCCCCGTCGCCAAAAGCCGCCCATCGCGCGACGCCGCCACCGCCGTAATCGCCGAGTGATGCGAGCCCAGATCGACGCGCAGCGTGGCCTTGTCGATCAGGTCGGCCGGCGACACTGAGGCCGCCTGACTCAGCGCTCCGGGGCCGCGCGTGGTGAGGCCCCAAGCCAGAAAAAGCAGTCCCACCGCAGAGAGCCCGCTAGCCCGCCACCGCCGTCCCTGCCGAGTCACGCTGAACCTGCCTCCTGTCCCGGCATTTTCTCATTATTCGGCGCGGGCGCGCTCGGCGTTCGTCGGTCGTTGTTCGTCGG
>DAORCZ010000010.1:24073-27617 GCA_035345735.1 Pseudomonadota bacterium
TCGTCGGTTGTTGTTTATGGGGGGCGCGTGGCCGATCTGCGCACCCCGGCGCTCGTGCTAGCGTGCCGGCATGGTGATGCGGAAGCTGTGGGCGCCCCAGGTGCGACTAGAGAGCGGCTGGGCCCAGGACGTGCTGATCGAATGCGACGGCCGCGGCCAGATTGCGGCGCTGCGGCCCGACTGTCCCGAGACCACGCTAGCCCCGACGGTCGAGCGTCTGCGCGGCCCCGTCCTGCCCGGCTTGGTCAACGTCCACAGCCACGCCTTTCAGCGCGCCATGGCGGGGTTTGGCGATGCCGCGGCCAAAGGTCGCGCTGGCCCCCCCGGCGACAACTTCTGGACCTGGCGCGAGGTCATGTACCGCTTCCTGGCGACGCTGGGACCTGCGGATGTCGAAGCCATCGCCACCTGGCTTTACATCGAACTTCTGCGCTGCGGCTTCACCACCGTCGTCGAATTTCACTATCTGCACCACGACCCCAGCGGTCGCCCCTACGCCGATCGCCTGGAGCTTTCGACCTGTCTTCTGCGCGCCGCCGAGCGCGCCGGGATCGCGCTCACCCTGCTGCCCGTCTTCTATGCGCACAGCGGCTTTGGCGGCGCCCCACCGACGGAGGGCCAGCGACGCTTCGTCCACGATGTCGACGGCTTCCTGCGGCTCTACGACGACCTTGCGGCCCACCTGGCCGGACGCCCGTCCGCTGTGCCGCTGCGCCTGGGGATCGCGCCGCACTCCCTGCGCGCTGTCACGCCCGACGAGCTTTCGACGATCCTCGCGCACGTCCAGCGCGTCGATCCGCGCGCCCCGGTGCACATCCACGCTGCCGAGCAACCGGCCGAGGTCAGCGCCTGTCAGGCCAGCCTCGGTGCCCCGCCCGTCGCCTGGCTGCTTGACCACGTCGGCTTGGATGCACGCTTCTGCTTGATTCACGCCACGCATATGACCGCCGATGAGTGTCAGCGCCTGGCCCGCAGCGGCGCCGTCGCCGGCGTCTGCCCGACCACCGAAGCCAACCTGGGCGATGGCCTGTTCTCCGCGCCGTCGTTTCTGGCCGCAGGGGGACGCCTGGCCATCGGTACGGATAGCCACGTCGGCGTCGATCCTTTCGCCGAGCTTCGCCTGCTGGAATACGGCCAGCGCCTAACCAGCGGACGACGCGGCGTGCTGAGCCTCGACGCCCGCTCGGTGGCCGCCACGCTGTTTGATCACGTTGCGCGGGCCGGAGCGCAAGCCGCCGACCAGCCGACTTCTCGCATCACGGTGGGGGCACGCGCCGACCTGCTCGTCCTTGACGCCGACCACCCCGATCTCGCCGGGCGACACGGGGACGCCCTGCTGGACGCCCTCGTCTTCGCCCCCAGCCCCGCCCCGTGTCTGATCCGCGACGTCTACGTGGCCAGCTGCCCTGTGGTCACCGCCCATCAGCACCCCGCCGCCGCCCCCGCCGCCCAGGCCTACAAGCAAGCGCTAACCCGCCTAACCTAGGCCCCCCGCCTGCGACCCACCCATCCGTGTTTACAAATCAATGCCCCTTCGCGCAGCCCAGTCGGACCGAGGACGTTCGCAGCTTGATATGTAAACGCCCGGCTTAGCGGTGCGACTTGTCGCGGCCCTTGGATTCGTCGAAGCCGGGCTCGATGTAGATGCGGCGGAGGTGGGGGAATTCGGCGCGCAGGCGGCTTTCGAGGTCGTTAATCTTGGCCTCTAGCTGATCCATGTTGAGGTCGCGCGCGAAGCGGATCTTGAAGGCGCCCAGGACCTCTTGCGGGGCGATGTGCAGCGTGCGGATGTGGATGACTTCCAGCACGCCGGGGAAGCTGGCGGTGAGCTCGGTGATGCGCGCATGTTCCTCTTGCGGCACGGCTTCGCCGACGAGCAGGCTCATCGACTCGCGGCCGAGGAAGATGGCGACGACGCCCAGCGATAGACCGACGAAGACCGAGGCCAAGGCGTCCCAGATCGGCTGATGCAGGTAGTGCGCGAGCAGGATGCCGACCAGCGCCACGACCAGGCCAAAGATCGCCGCCAGGTCTTCGAACAGCACGGTCAGCACCGTCGGATCGCGGGCATCCTGAATGGTCTTGAGCAGGCCGCGACCGCGGGTGATGTGGCGGAACTCGCTCACCGCGGCGCGCAGTGACCAAAGCTCAAGCACGATCGATACGGCCAGCACAGCGATGGCCCAGCGCACGTCGCCGTGGGCGTGATAGGTGCCGTGCGCGATGGCCCAGATCTTTTCGAGGCCCTCCCACATGCTGACGATGGCGCCGATGGTGAAGATGCTGCCGGCGACGATGAAGGCCCAGAAATAGGTCTCGGTGCCGTAGCCAAAGGGATGCAGGTAATCGGGCGGGCGGGTCGAGCGCCGCATGCCGACGAGGAGAAAGATCTGGTTGGCGGTGTCGGCGAGCGAGTGCACCGCTTCGGCCAGCATGGCGGTAGAGCCGCTGATGCCGGCGGCGATGAACTTGAACACCGCGATCAGCAGGTTGATGGCCAGCGCGACCAGGACGACGCGCAGGCCGCCGCCGTGGCCGCCGCCGTGGCCGCCGGGCGAACCGTCGCTCTGGGCCGCCGACTCAGGGGAACCACTAGGGGGTGCTGCCATTGCTTCGCTCACTACGTAGTTGGGGGGCAGAGACGGGGCGGAGGTGGGCTACACCGATGGTGCGCTAGGCATCGGCTCGCTTCTCGGCGACGACGATCAGCTGACGCGATTCGTTGCCGTAGAAGCGACCGCGCAGGTCGAGGTTGCCGGACACTTCGAGAACGCGGAAGCCGGCGTGGGTCAGGACCTTGCCGATCTCGTGCAGCGAATAGGCGCGGATCGAGATGTCCTGCTCTAGCTGGCGACCGCTTTCGAGGATGATCTGCCGCTGCACTTGCAGGCGAGAGGTGAAGTAGTTGAAGTCCACCTCTTCCAGCACGACGCAGCCATCGCCCTGCCACCACACGCGGCAGGGCAGGTCGCCGATCAGGTAGTCGCGGTTGATCAGCTCCAGCACGAAACGACCACCGGGCTTCAGCGCCTTGGCGATGCCGGCGGCCACGCGACGGTTGGTGTCGTCGTCGAAGAAGCCGAAGGTGGTGTAGAAGCAGTAGGCGCCGTCGAACTCGCTGTCGAAAGTCATCTCGCGCATGTCGCCATGCACGAAGTCGACGTTGACGCCGACACGACGCGCGGCATCGGTGGCGCGGATGAGGAGCGGCAGCGACAGATCCAGACCGACGGTCTTGTAGCCGCGAGCGGCCATCTCCATGGCGTGACGGCCATAACCGCAGCCGATGTCGAGCACGCGGCCTCCCTGCGGGAGCTCTAGCGTTTCCAGCAGGAAACCGACCTCGCGCTCGGTCTGCTGCGGCGTCAAGAAGGGCAGGGTGTGCAGGTAGTCTTCGTCGAAGATCTCCTCGAACCACTGCTTGCTGCGGCGCTTCTTGCGCAGCTTGGTCTCTTCGCCAAAGCTGATGCCGCCAGCGGGAGCAGCGGGGGGCGGGGCAGCGGCAGGAGCGGCCGCAGCAGCCGGGGCGGCCGGCCGGCTGACC
>DAORCZ010000011.1:0-15889 GCA_035345735.1 Pseudomonadota bacterium
AACCTCAGCATTGCCATTCGCGGCACCATCGAGGTCGATGGCCAAGTCTACGAACTAAAAGACGATCCGGGCGGTCAGACCCACCTGTGGGGACGCAAGCACGCCTATGCCTGGGCGTGGGGGCACTGCAACGCTTTTCGCGACGCGAGCGATCCCACCCGCCCCTCGCAAGCCGTGCTCGAAACGCTGAGCGTCCGCATGCGTCGTGGTCCTGTCGTAGTGCCGCTGACCCTGTTTGCGCTGTACCCCGACGGGCTAGCGGGTGACTGCATCCGCTTCACCGAGTGGAGTGATTTGCCGTTCTGCCGTTCTGACTATCGCACCGGTCACTATTCGCTATTGGGTCAAGGCGGGCGCTACAAGGTCGAAGCGCGCTTCAGTTGCCAGGCCGACGACATGCTGCGCAGCGAATACGTCGATCCGGACGGCACCCCGGCCTACTGCCACTTCGCCGCGGCGGCCCACTGTCACCTCACGCTCTGGCAGCGGCCGCTGCCCACCGCCGGCTGGCGACTCGATCGTGAGCTGCGCAGCGAAAGCGGCGCCCAGTTCGAGTGGGGAGGCCGCGCCGGAGACTCTCTGGTACGGCGCCGCCACGTCACCGTAGGGATCTAGAGCGCGGCCGCACGGCAGACGCCCTGGCGGCGTGGTGTTTGATATCATGCGCGGCCATGTCCACCGATCAGCCGACTTCCCCTCCTGCAACGCCGTCGCCCGTCGCTGACGTCGTCGCAGATCTGCACAAGCACACCAGTCGCGCCCGTCACGGAGGCGCGCACAAGTACCACGAAAAGAACGCAGCCGAAGGCAAGCTGTTCTGTCGTGAGCGCCTGCGACTTTTCTTCGATGCCGACAGCGAGTTCGCCGAGGACGGGCTACTTGCCAACTGCCTAGCGTCGGATCTGCCCGCCGACGGAGTCGTAACCGGGATCGGGCGAGTCCATGGTCGCCCGGTTGCGGTCATGGCCAACGACAGCACGGTCAAAGCCGGCTCCTGGGGGGCACGGACCGTCGAAAAAATCGTCCGCATTCAAGAGACGGCAGGCCGCCTGCGGATCCCGCTCATCTATCTCGTCGATAGCGCGGGTGCCCGCATCACCGACCAGCTCGACATGTTTCCCGGACGGCGGCACGCCGGCCGCATCTTCAACAACCAGGTGCAGCTGTCCGGCTCGATCCCGCAGATCTGCCTGCTGTTTGGTCCGTCGGCGGCGGGCGGGGCCTACATCCCTGCGTTCTGCGATGTGGTGTTCATGGTCGAGGGCAACGCCTCGATGTATCTCGGCTCGCCGCGCATGGCCGAGATGGTGATTGGCGAAAAGACCACGCTCGAAGAAATGGGCGGGGCACGCATGCACTGCGAGGTCTCGGGCTGCGGTGACCTGCTTGCAAAGAGCGAAGCGGACTGCATCCGTGCCGCCCGCGACTACCTGCGCTACATGCCGTCACACGCTGGTGCGCCGCTGCCCACTCCAAGCGCCGATCTGCCGCGCGCCCCCAAGGCGGGAGCCAAGCGCATCGACGATCTGATGCCCAAGAACCACAACCAGGCGTTCGATGTCTTGCACGTCATCGAGGCGCTCGTCGACGAAGGCAGTTTCTTCGAGGTCAAGCGCCTGTTCGCGCGCGAGCTCGTCACTGGCTTCGCCCGTATCGAAGGACGCGTCATCGGCATCGTGGCCTCGCAGCCCAAAGCCAAAGGCGGCGTGCTGTTCGTGGATAGCGCCGACAAGGCTGCACGCTTCATCTGGCTGTGCGACGCCTTCGATATCCCGCTTGTCTTTTTGGCCGATGTCCCCGGCTTCATGATCGGCAAGAACGTCGAGCGGCAGGGCATCATTCGGCACGGCGCGAAGATGATCTCCGCCGTCGCGGATGCGACCGTTCCCAAGTTCTGCGTCGTGCTGCGCAAGGCGTACGGCGCCGGCTTGTATGCGATGTGCGGCCCCGGCTTCCAGCCCGATGCCACGCTTGCGCTGCCGCAAGCCAGCATCGCGGTGATGGGGCCGGAGGCAGCAGTAAACGCCGTCTACTACAACAAGATTCAAGAGAAGCCCGAAGCCGAGCGGCCCGCCTTCATCGAAAAGCTGCGCGCCGAATACCGCGACGACATCGACATCTACAAGCTGGCCGCGGATCTGCACATCGACGCCATCGTCCCCGCGGATGAGCTGCGCACTCAGCTGGTGCAGCGCTTGGCCTTCGCCGCCGCGAAGAAGGTCCCGTCTTTCCCGCGCAAACGCAGCGTCACCCCCGTCTGAGTCACCGCGCTGTGACAGCAAATCCAGCGTCGCCATCGCCGTGCGCTTCTGCTTGAATGGGCGCATGCAGACGCTGCATCCCATCGGCCGCGCGCCATCGCCCCCTGCCCTGCCCCCGCCCGCTGAGCTAGACGACGCGATTCGGAAGCTCAAGCGCGAGCGCAACGCCGTCCTCCTCGCCCACTTCTATCAAGAGTCCGAGCTGCAAGATCTCGCCGACTACGTGGGAGACTCCCTACAGCTGGCGCAGGCCGCGCAGCGCACGGAGGCAGACGTCATCCTGTTCTGCGGTGTGCACTTCATGGCGGAGACGGCCAAGATCCTAAATCCCAGCCGCACGGTGCTTGTGCCTGATCTCAGCGCAGGCTGCAGTCTGGCTGACGGCTGCCCGCCAGATCGCTTGGCCGCGTGGCAGGCGCGCTATCCCGATCACGTCACGGTCAGCTACATCAACTGCTCGGCTGCGGTGAAAGCGATGTCCGACTGCATCGTGACTTCATCGAATGCCGAGAAGATCCTGCGCAGCTATCCGGCCGAGCAGCCGATTCTGTTCGCGCCCGACCAGCACTTGGGGCGCTTTCTCATGCGGCGGACCGGTCGCACAAATATGGTGCTCTACCCCGGCTCTTGCGTCGTGCACGAGACGTTCAGCGACAGGGCGCTGGTGCAGCTAAAGCACGACCATCCCGATGCGCTGGTGCTGGCTCACCCCGAGTGTGAAGAGCGCGTGCTGGCGCATGCCGACTTCATCGGCTCGACGAGTGCGCTGATCCAGCAGGCCGTCTCCAGCTCGGCACGTCGATTCCTGATCGCGACGGAGCCAGGGGTGATTCACGAGATGAAGAAGCGCGCCCCGGGAAAAGAGTTCATCCCGGTGCCCGCCGACAACGGCTGCGCATGCAACGAGTGCCCGCACATGCGCAAGAACACCGCGGAGAAGGTCTATCTCGCGCTGCGCGATTGCACGCCCGAGCTGATCCTGCCGGAGGCACTCCGCAACGCAGCGCTGCGTCCACTGCAGAAGATGCTGTCGCTGTCCTAGCCTGCCCGCCGTTGGTGCGGACTAGCGAGACTCTTCTGGGCGACGTACACGACGCGCCACGTGCCCGACGGCGCGCATGCCGTACCCAGCGACGACGATCGACGCAGCAAAAGCGCCGACGATCAGCACCATATAGCCCCAGCTGGGGCACTTTTCGATCAGGGTTTCCATGGGTTCACCAGGGGCAGGAGCCCCAAGCGCCGGTTGGCCAGCCGGGCTGGCCCTCTGTGCGTGTCGGGCAGTCAGAGGACTGCGGCCCTCTGGTCAGATGCCACCGAGACGACGCAGGGTACACGGGTCCCTGTAGAGTGCAGCAACATCCATGCCGCGGAGCCCGATCCAAGGGTCTCGCACACTTGCAGCGCACGAGGCGTCGCGGCGCTGCGTTCTCGACGTGGCTACCGCGTAGAGCGCTACGCAGTGCGTGCCCTGATGTCGGCAGTCGCGTGCGAGCCGCAGGGTGGGTCTTAGGTGCCGGCATGCTGAGGGGGAGCGGGGGCTGCAAGTGCACGCCGAGCCATGGCATAGGCCAGTTCGTACGCGATGCGGCCGCGCTCTAGCCGGAAGGGACCAAGGCGTGGCAGCGAGGGCTCGGCGAGAACGATAAGCTGCGGCCAGGCCGGCGGTTCGTTCTGTGCCCGATGGATCGCGCGCCAGGGCGAGCGCGGCACCAAGTGGTGAAAGAGCACCAGACGCCCTGGTGTAGCCGCACGGATGCCGGCCCGATCACCGATGCCACCGTCGAGATAACGAGCGTCCCCAATGCGAATCGGCTGGAACATGCCGGGAAAACTGCACGAGGCTCGCAGCGCTGCGGCGATCGACAAATCGGGGTCGGCGAGGACACAGGTTGTGCGCCGATCGACGTCGTAGGCGACGACCCGCAGGGGCACACGACAGTCGGCCATGCGCACGGCCCCCACTTCGCCCAAGGCGGACTCCAGCAGTCGGCGGAACGCCTCGCCGCGCAGCAGACCCAAGCCCGTCGCCGAGCCGCCAAAGAGGTGCCCAAGTCCCAGTGCGGGGTCGAGGTCCCAAAACTCTTCGCGTCGCAGGGTAAACAAGCGCTCGCGGATTTTCGCAGCGGGCAGCCCCGCCGCCCACAAGCCGGTCACCAGAGCCCCAGCGCTCGATCCGCCGACCAGCGAGGGGACAAGACCCGCTTCTTCGATCGCCGCGATAACCCCGGCGTGGGCAAAAAAACCGAAAAATCCCGAGCTCATGATCAGCTCGAAAGGGGCGCGACGCAGCACGTCGGCGAGGCTGGCTGAGCCTTGGCCGTGGGCCGCAGGCTGCGTCGGGGGTTCGCTCATGGGCGGCGCAAGGTAGCAGAATCACCAGAGGCTGGGGGAACTTCGGCCCTCTGGCTAAGAACGGAGCACGCAGATCTTCTAGGGTCGCCAGCACATATCCGACTAATTACATATCTTCGTCGCTGCGCCGCCTATTCGTGGCCGTTTCCAGCGGGTGCGTTCTGGTTGTCGGCCGGCTTGTGCGGCTTCGCGGGCTCAAGGAAGCGCAGCGAGCGCCAGGCGCCGGACATCGTGGCGTCGGAGACGGTCGAGGAGGACCCGCGCGACTCGTCCGTGCGCAGGTTCTGGCCAGCGCTGGCCCACCAGTCCTGATCGATCGTCCCGGGCTGATCGCGGCGCACGCTGCCATCGACCAAGTTCTTGCGCGTGGTCGAGCGGCCCGCTTGGCCCCGCTCACCGTAGGCGTCGCCGGTCTCGTTGAGGCGATAGTTGTCCCGCACGCGGCCGTAGGGATCGTCGACGATCAGGCCGTCCTTGGTCATCTGCTGCACCGAGACGATGTGCGAGGCCTCGGTGTTGTTGCCGCCCTTGTGATGGAAGCTCAACATCGCAGCGCCGCCTTCATCGAGGACACCTGAGAGTTCGTTGCGCGCCGCCGTCCAGCCCCCGCGCCCCGGCGTGACGCTGCGGTAAGTCGGTCGCTTCTCGGCATCGGGCTCGATCGCAGCCAGCAGCTTGGGCGTCACGGTATCGAGATCGGTGCGACCTCCTGCCTTGGTCAGATAGCGCAGGAAGTCGAGCGTGTCTTCGAACTGCGCCTTGTCCTTGTACTCAGCGCTGATCGCGTCCCAGGCTCGCTCGTTGGTGTCTTTTCCGCGCACGCCTTGGTAGGGACGCTCGGCACTGTCATCGACGCTCTTGAGGTACTCCTTCACGCGCCCTTCGAAGTATCCCTCGGGCAGATCGACCTCCTTGGCGCTCTTGGGCAGCGTGCTGGGATCGGCGTGCGTCTTCTGCGCCTTGGCCTTGAGCTCAGCCAGGTAGCGATCCTTGAGGTTGCGATCGATGGCTCCCATCGCGTCGTCGCGACCGTAGCCCATGCGCTCAAGCGCCATCGCCAAGCTGGTCATGTTGCACGACGCCTCGGGCGGGATGAGGTTGTCCGACTGCGTGCGGTATTGCGGCACGCCGAGCTGGGTGTTCCAGTCACGCCCCCCGTCGGCGCGAGCTCCCTCGGGATTCTGCACAGCCGTCGCGGTGGCATCAGCCGGAGCAGGCTGCCGTTCGAGGTTTTCGATCAGCGGACGCGCGTTGTCGATCAAGCGGTTGGGCACGCGCGGCGAGGCGCCATTTTCCCCGGCCGGCAGCGACTCGGTGAAGTGCTCCAGCGCCCCCAGGCGCTCCTTGAGGTAGCGCGTCTTGGCATCGCCCTTGAGCATCCCGGCGTACATGTTCGAAGCATCCAGCGTCAGCTCATACGCCGAGATTCGCTGGTCCCGCGTACCGCGCTCGTACATCGGCGGCGGTAACAAGCCCTGATCAGCCCAGTGCTGCATCGGCATGGCCTGCGTCAGAGGATCGGTCATCGGAATCACGCCCTCTTTCGGGGCAGTCAGCACATACGGCGTCTCAGAGATGTAGTAGGGCAGCATCATCTCTTGCGGGATGGTGCCCGGACCCGGCTTGGCCTTGACCACGGTGTACGGGCTGGGCTGCGCCTCGTCGACCTTGTTCTTGTTGTCCGGTACTGCGTGCTCTGGCATCGACGCCCCCTTCAGAGAATTATCGCCTCTCGGCCCGCCGAGTTGAGCCGCAGACCGCAAACGCCGATACCGCGAGCTGCTATCCGGCGGCCCGACCGCAGCGACGGGGGCCTGTGCGCCTAGGCTGCGACGACGGGCCACAGCGGGAAGCTCCTTTCGGACTTCTCCGAGTCGGCAGCGCAGCCGCCTTCAGCCCGCCCGCCAGCGGCTGGTCCGTCGCGCACGCTAGGGTTTGACTTGCCGCGAGGTGCCGTCGATGATGCCAGGCATGAACCTCGGTCTTTCGCTACTTCTGCACGTTGTCGGAGTGGTCCTGTGGATGGGCTCTCTTATGGCCATGTCACGCGCGCTGGTCCTTCTGGCCAAGCGCCCCGGGCCCGGTCGCCCCGTCCTCGCCGAGCTTGCCGGCCGGCTAAACATCATGGCGCTGCTGGGCCTCGTGCTGACGCTGGGCAGCGGCCTGTATCAGCTCATGCTTTGGCCAGCAGGCGTGTTCAAGAACACCCGCTGGATGCACCACAAGTTGACGGCCGTCATCGCCGTCATCGTCGTGCACGTCCTGACCATTCGCTTGCAGCGCAAGTGGCGCAGCTTGGGAGAAAACGATGCCCAGCGGCCGGGCCCAGCTTCCGCCCTGCACGGCATCGCTGGCCTGCTACTTATTGCCATCGTCGGCCTGGTGTTCTTCAGCCTGCCGCACTTCCTGCACATCCCGACGATGTAGCCCCTTATCCCCCGAGCACGGTCAAGGCTTCCGCTGTGGCCTGCAACAGCGCGTCGGCAGCAAGCGGAGCCCCGGTGGCATGGATCAGCCAGGCGTCCGGCGTCACCTGCCCGTGTCGTGCCATCCGCTCAAACTCATCACCAAGCAGCGTCGTCTTTGGCTGCGCTCGCAGGTGTTCTTCGATCTGAAACGCGATGAGGTGCCCGAGCGGGTAGTCCGGCAGATACAGCGTGTTCTGGATCATGTGCGAGTACACGCCGAGGAGTAGCGCATCGCGCGCCCCCAGCGGCCCGGCGTAGAAGCGGTTCCAGGTGTCGCGACTGATGCGCACCACCGCCTCGCGGAGCTCTGCCGGCGTCGCGCCGGGGTGTTCGTACATGTAGTGCCACACGGCGATGTCGACGAGCGCGACGCCGGCGATTTCCCAGGTCGCGTAGAAATCGCCGAGCACGCGCAGCGCCCAGTCTTCGCGCGGGTTCTTGTTCTGCGCCACCTGCGAGCCGACGCTCGACACATCCGGCAGGTTCAATAGGTCGAGATCGCGGAGCTGAAAAACGAAGGCCAGCGCCTCGGTAAACGCATTGTTCGGCACCCCGGCCAAGAGCGTGTGATCGACCCCGTACAGCGAGAACACCTGCTCGACGTTGTGGCCCAGTTCGTGAACGGCGATGTTGTAGCCCTTGTAGTTCATGCCGGTCTTTTCGACGCGCGTCCGCAACCGCGGAAAGTCGCCGCGGCGCATCGCCTGCATCGCGTGCCCGGCCCCGCGCGAGGCATCGACCCGAATGTGCTCGGCCAGGAAGCGCGCCTTGTCTGGCCGGAAGCCCAGGCGCAGGAGCAGGCGGCCGAGATCTGCCTCGAAGGCGGCTGGCGTAGGATAACGCTCGGCGATTGCGCGATCCAAGAAGGCCTCGGTGTAGCGCTGCCTCGGCTTGAAGCCGTTGTACCAAAGGTCATGGGGCGAAAGCGCCCGGCCCAGACGTCGCTGAATCAGCGCGGTAACGCGGCTCGCCAGCGGCGAGCTACACACCTGGGTCAGCAGCGCCACCGTCCGCGCCTCGGGGATCTCGCGCCCGAGCTCAAAGCTGCGTGCGATCAGTGTCGGTGCAGTCGGCGAGTAGGGATCTGCCAACTTTTGCGCATGAAAGTTGTCGAGCAAAAGAGCGTAGCGCGTGTCGGGTTCCCGCTCGGCAACGGAGGCGGGCTTGCCAACGGCGGGGACGGCAGCGGGATTGGCGGGCGCACCGTCCTCGATCTCCGCGGCGGGGGCGGCCACGACGGTGTTGGAGAAGGGATTCCAGTCGAGCCGCGGGTTATTGATCACCGCCTGTGGCAGGGACTGATCGACGATGCGCTCCATCACCTTGGCGATCGCGCGCTGACGACGCCCACCCAGCGCGCCTTCGCCGTAGTCGCCCCGGATCTGGTCGCGCAGGTTCCAGTGCGCGATCAGCGCCGCGCCCTTGGGGAACAAGCGCTCGCCATTTTCGTCGAGGACGTGGTGGCGATAGATGTTGTAGCTAGCGATGTAGCGCTCGCCGGCGTTCTGGGCGGTGGCGATGCGCTGCTGCACACTCGCCGGCACGCGACGGGTAAAGCGTGAAGTCAATCGCAGCTCAGCCCAGGCCTGCCGACTGTATGTTCCGCCGTCGCGCAAACGGTCGGCGAGCGTGGTCAGCGGAAAATTGAGCAAGGCGACGAAGGCCAGCTTGTTCTGGAACAGATCGTCCACCACGTGCGCGGTCGGGTCGTAGCTGCTCAGCAGGCCGTCGAGCGGCAGCAGCGGCCCGCTGTCCGTCTCACTTGGGCGTCGCCACTCGCGGCTGATCTCGTTGAGGTGTCCATCGAGCTGCTCGAAGGCGGCTTCGAAACGAGCGAACGTGGCCTGCCGGGTTGCCGCATCGACGATGTAGTGCTCGCGCACAAAGGCCGCGAAGTCACCATCCGCGGCTGCTCCGCCGTCTGAGCCCTCGGTGCGCCACAGCGCCGCGACCTGCTTCAGTCCCTGCGCGATCCGCTCTGCGGTAGCGGCTTGGCCCTGCTCGGCGGGTGGGTGACGACGCAACAGCTCTGCCTTCAGGGCAGCCAGCTCAGCGACGCTGATCGTGTCGTTTTTTTGCGCCGGCGGTGCATCGACAGGCTTGGCGGGCTTGACAGACGTGGCAGCGGGGGGCGACGGGACCGCGGCGCTAGGCGGAGGATCTTCACTGCAGGCGAAAGCCCCCAGCGCTGAGCCGATGAGGCAGACCCAGCGGGGCTGCACACGCAGCGTGAAGACAGCGGCGGATCGGGCAGGAGCGACGAGGCGTGTAGGCATGGCCCGAACCTACACCGACCGTCGGCAGGCGCCGAATTATTCGGCCGTGCTACGGACTTGGGGCGGGGCCACAGAGGCGATCAAGCAGTCGAATCGAGCCCTCGCTCAAGCGACGAAAGAGCACGCCCATGCCCTGTCCACCAGGGTCCTGCTCGCCCTGCACGCGCACCACCTCGCCGACGCCCTCGATCAGCTCGATCTCGTCGAGCAGGATGGCGAAGCGAAGGTTCACGCGCGTTCCCACCGGCAGCGGGTCTTTCGAACGAATGAAGGCCCCGGTGCGCGAGATATCCGTGACGTACTCCGTCATGTGCGGATCCATGTCCTTGAACTCTTGGTTCACCTGGACACGCTCTGCACGCGGGACCATGACATCTACGGCCATCGTAGGGATAAGCGTGCCCTATCTTCCCAGCTAGATTCAACACGTTTGGCGAATCTGCGGCCGCCAAGGGGCGCGGGTGTAGGTCTGCTGCGGTGCAGGGCCGCGCAGCGCCAAAGGCGCGCCAGGGCTCGGCCAACACTGTGGCCAAGCCAGGGAAACAAGACTTAGATGTTGACGGAGAGAGAGGCAGGAAGGGAGGCAGTGACGATTATCGGGCGGCAGCGACGACTAGAACGGTGCGCCGGCGTTCACCCAGGCCTGCCAGTCCATCAGCTTGGAGCCGGTCAGCAACTTGACGTGCGTGCCCCCCGCGGCCAAGGTCCCCGTCGAGGGAACCTTGACGAGCGGCGAGTTGGTCGCGTCGTTCTTGATCACGAGCTGGTTGGTGAACAGCGCGTTGTAGTTGTCCATTTCCTTGCCAGCCGTCGTATCGATCTTCAGCTTGTTCGTCGCGGTGGCGTTGTGGCAGCCCGACTGCGTGCAGGTCAGCGACTTCATGTCGGCCTGGATGTCGGCGTACATCTTGGTTTGCGTCATGGTACCGCCGCCGTCACAGGCCGCCGCCATCGTCCCCAGCCCCAACGCCAACAGAACATGCTTGACCGAGTTCATACGAGTCATTGAGTGTCTCCCTTTCTTGAACTGCTTCTAGGTTCGGTGTTGCTCAGGTGGATAAGGTTGGACCAGCGGCGGTAGACACCGACTGACTGGCCGCATACAGCAGCGTGCTAATAGGAAAGCTACGACGGGAACACTGTATCCGAACTCGCCGGCCCATGTCACCAAATCTTGCGCCTTTCCCGCCGGGGTTCCGAGGCGTGAAAGTCCGGCTTCCACGTCGGAGGCTCGCGGGTTTCGCCCCGCCGGGTCACGGCCAGAGGCCCAGCCATAGCTCCGCCGGAGCGGCGGTTATTCAGCAAACAGGCGCGCGTCCAGCGTCGGATTGCGCAGGATCTTGGCGAAGCGAATCTCTTTTTCATCGCCGCTGCGCTCGACCAGCAGCAAGCGAACCAGCGCCAGGTTCGTGCCGTCGACCTGGAGTTCGATCCGCGCGAACGTCGCTGCCAGCGGAGAGATTGCCCGCGGTGCCAAGACGAGGGCCGGCTGGCCGGGCTTGCCGCCCACCGAGATGTCGTACTGGTCCCGCGCGCTCGCCAGCTCGCCCTGGCCCAGCCAGAGCCGTAGCTGCGCAAAGATGGCCCGCAGCTTGGGGTCCTTGCCCGTGTCGAAGACCTGCGGCGGCAGCGTGCCCATGCGCATCGTGGCGCGCTCGCCGATCAAAATCACCGTCGAGGGATCGGGCTTTAGATATTCCCAGCGCAAGCGCGCCGGTGTCGCAGCCGCAGTCGAGCCTCCGCCCTTGTCGTAGACCAGGCGTCCCTCCGAGCGAAGCTCCTGCCGAAACAGCTTCACGCGGCTCAGCTGCACGAAATCGGCGGACAGGGTGCGCAGATCGCGCTGCGCTCGGTCGATGCGCGCCATCAGCTCGTCTGCGCTGCCCGGTGCAGGTGCAGCCGCCGTCGCTGAGCTAGCCAAGCCAGCAGCCGGGGCCGGCGACGGTGGGGTCTGTGCAGCAGCGCCCCCCATGGCTGCGCCAAGCAACACGCTGCAGGCGAAGCCGTGCAGCCTGCCCCGGCAACGGCTCATCGCTTCAGCGGTTCGCGGCGACATAGTCCGCGAGCGCCGCGACGGAAGCGAACGCTTGTTTGCCGACCTTTTCGTCCGGGATGGTCACGCGATACTTGCGCTCGATGGCCACCGCCAATTCCAGCGCATCGATCGAATCCAGGCCAAGGCCCGTCTGAAACAGCGGCGCCTGATCATCGATGCTGTCCGGCGCGCGCTCCAGGTGCAGGCTGCTTACTAGAAGCTCTTTAATCTCGTTGCGAAGCTCAGGGGTTGCCATAGTCCGTTGCCAGTCCTTGCCGCGTCTGGGACGACTGCGGTGAGAGCCAACTAAAACGCATCGCCGGCCAGTGTGTCTAGTCCCCCATCGGCGGCGATGTGCTGGCCGGTGATGTAGCCCGCGTGCTCAGAGACTAAGAAACGGACGAGAGCCGCTACTTCTTCAACCTGGCCGCTGCGTCCCATCGGCACCGCCGACAGTAGCGACTGCCTGACCGCCTCCGGCAAATCAGCCGTTAGCGCCGTTTCAATCAGCCCGGCCGAGACGCAGTTGGCGGTGATCTGGAAGCGCGAGACCTCCGCAATCAGGCTGCGTACCAGACCCAGGAGGCCCGCCTTGGCCGCTCCGTAGCTGCACTGGCCGCGGCGCCCGAGGACGGCGGTGGGAGACGATAGAAAGACGATGCGGCCCCAGCGAGCGGCAATCATGCCACGCAGCACGGCTCGCGTCGCCAGATAGGCTCCGCGTAGGTGCACGGCCTGCACGGCATCAAAGTCGGCCGGGGCCTGCGTCATCAACAAGCCATCGCGCGTAAAGCCCGCGGCGTGAACGAGTACCTGCACCCCGTCTTCGGCAAGCCGGTGTTCGCCGTCGCGGGCGAACAGCGCATCCCAGCCCGCAGCATCAGCGGCATCGGCCTGCACCGCGGTGATCGGCAGTCCTTCGGCAGCCGCCGCTGTAACCGCCGCCAACGCAACGTCTCGATCCCGACCGTAGGTGACCAGCACCTCCAGCCCGTCACGGGCTAGGTCACGGGCGATGGCCAAGCCGATGCCACGACTGCCACCTGTCACGAGGGCTCGACGTCTGCCTGCCTTGCTCATCGCGGCGAACTATACGCCAAGGCTGGGCCGGCTCGACGCGACATACGGCCGGCCGGCTGCCGAACGCGGGGCCGACTGGCAAGGGGGCAGCTTGGCTAGCTCTGGCCTGCGCCGAATGCCCCAGCGACGGCGCGCGCAAAGTCGCGGATCGATCGCGCTGGGCGACCGAGCAGCTGCGGCACGGTGTGGGTCACGACATCGCCCCAGTTGTTGCTGTAGGCCGTGAAGTAGTCGCAGAGCATGGTGCGCGTGAACTCGTCCATGCCCATCTGCGCCATGCCCTGATCGAGGGCGGTCACCGGAATCGGCGCATAGCGCACCGCTCGACCCACCGCCTCGGAAAAGGCGGCAGCCACGGCGTGCATGTCGATCGACTCGGGGCCGGTCATGACATAGGTCTTGCCCTCGTGTCCCGGCGTGTTCAGCACGTGCGCAGCCACGGCTGCGATGTCCTGGACATCGATCATCCCCATGCGGCCTTCGCCCAGCGCCAGGTACATCGCGCCCTCGCGGCTGACCGACTCAGCGGCCATGAACAGGTTCTGCATGAAGAAGTGAGGCTTGAGGATGGTGTAGGGCACATTCGAGCGCTCAAGCTCGGCATCCGACAGCGCGTGCAGACGGCTATTTACCGTCGGTGCATCGTGCGCAGCGCCAAACGCCGACAGTCGCACCACATGCCCCACGCGGGCCTGGCGAGCCGCCCAGAAGACCGCCGAGCTCTGCTGCGGCGCCTGGGGGCCCGGCGGCGCGATCGACAGCACGGCGTCCGCGCCATCGAACGCATGCTCCAGGGTGCGTGGCCGACCCAGATCGGCTTCGACGATCTCCGCCCCGCGGGCCGCCAGTGCGGCGGCCTTCCCGGGATTTCTGACGATGGCCCGCACGCGCTGACCGGCAGAAAGAAGCAACGAGATCACCTCAGGCGCGACGTTGCCGGTGGCTCCGGTCACTGCGATCAACTTTCCCGTAGACATGTTCCCCTCCCAGATCAAGTAGATGCCGGCCAAGTGGCGGCCGGTCAAACGGCTGCCCATGAAGTGGATGACGGGGACAGCCATCGCCCCCGCGGACCGCCAGTCAGGATACCGGAGTCCCTGGGCGGCCAGTGGCGCGTTCTTGCTGCGGCTCACAATTTCGCTCGGCCAGCAACGATCCGCGGGAAAATACAAGCTCGGATTCGACTCAACTAGGAGCAGGACGATGTACCAGAGCAAGCTCTCCGCGCCCGCGCTGGCGCTGATGTTGGCCCCCGCCCTTGGCTGCCCCGGCGGCTCAACCACCGGCGATGAAAAAGACGCAGCCGTCGACACGCAGGACATGGCCACGATGTCGACAGCGGACATGGCCGTTCAGCCCGCCTTCTGCAGCGGCGGCAATCTAACCAAGGCCAACGACGCCAAGTTCATCGGCAGCTGGGCCATTCAAAGCAAAGTGACCCAGGCGCAGGATGTGCCGGGCTACGGCAAGCAAGAATCGACGGTGACGACGCTGTCGTTCGCAGACTTCAAGCTGGACGCGAACAACCAGTTGGTCATGGAACAGCGCGACTGCCGGATCACCTCCACGGGAGTTCAAGCGACCGGCACGACGGTAACCATCGCCGACACGGTCCCGCAGACGACGCCCAGCAGCACGCAGCCCATCAAGGTCTGCGACACTGCCGGCAACATCACCTGGCAGCGCGAGCAGGCTACGGTTCTCGTCGGCTGCAAGCTGACAGACCCCATCAAGGATCCGCTGCCTACAGCCGCGACGGATGCGGCGGTGTTTGATCAGGACAATGACAAGAAGGCCGGCGTGACCATCCAGATCGGAGGCCCCTTCAAAGGGGACCTGTACACGGTGCAGCGACAACGATTCTCGTACACCAGCGCGGCGCTACCGTCTGGTGGGGCGGCATCCGGAGCCACCATCGATCGCTCAGAGCAGAACACCCTGGATGCGTCAAACCCACTGCTGAAGACCAAGGTGCCGCTCACTCCAGTCGACGCCAAGAGCAGCTTCCGACTGGCGTCGATCACCGGCATCACCACCTGCACCGAGCTGATTAACAAGAGCGGCACGCTGTTCCCGTAGCGTCCGCTCCCTGCCCTGCCGCGCTTACTTCACCTGCAGCACATGGCCCGCCGAAAACGCGTTGAACTCGGGCGCGTACATCGACTGCACCGTCGCTGGCCCCACGCGGAACTTGCCCGCCATGTTCGCCCGCAGCCGGTACTTAAACAGGTACTCGCCGACAGGCAGGCGCTCGAAGAAGAAGTTCATGCCGCTGTCGCGCACCTCTTCGTAGTAGGCCAAGCCCAGGTCCCACTTGTAGCGAGACACCGCCGCTTCGGGCTCTAGACCCGCGGCGCGCGGATCGCGCAGGTGGACGTACTCGGCCTCGTGCTTGCTGCGCAGCGAGACGTGGACTTCGACCTCGTCCCCGATCTGAAGTGGCTCACCCTCGGCGAGGGGCTTGAGCACGAACTCTTGCCCGTTGTTTACGCGCTTGAAGTAGCTGCGCCCGACCTGGAAGAAATCGCCGCGGCCCTCGCTGGGCAGGCGATCCGTCGAGTAGTGCCAAGTAGCCGAGGCAAACATGTAGCCCTTGCTCTGCTTCTCGACACGCACCGTCGACATGCCCGCCGGATCAGCGGCCAGGCGCGCGCCCGGCACGATGATCTGCGTCTTGCCAACGTACTTGTCCGGCTCGAAGACAAAGGCCTCGTGCAGCGCGGTGCTGGCAGTCGTACCGATGTGCACGCTGGCATCCTCGCGAATGCCGAGCGCGCCTTCTTGTCGCAGGTAGTGGATCAGCGAATAGATGACCTCGGCGGTAGCGCGCGTCGACTTCCACTGGTTCAGCTTCTTGTTGAGCAGCAGCCACAGCACCAGCCCGTCCTTCTTGGCGTTCTCGGGCTCAAGCTCCATCAGCACCCGCAGCGCGAAAGCGTGCGACTCGATGGTGTCGCGATACCACAGCCACGAGCGATCTTCGGCGGCCCAAAACACCCCCTGATCAGGAGCCGAGCGCGCCGAGTCCATGACGCTGGCCCACACCAGCTTGCCGTCTGCCGCCCGCCCCATGCGCCGCAGCGTCAGCGCCAGCTGACCTTTGCTCAGCGGCGACAGATCCTTCCAGCGCTTGAATGTGTAGTCGAGGATCTGCCCCCGCTCTTCGCTGCTCAGCGCATCGCCGGTGTACGAGGCATCGGGATAGGCGCTCGCGACGTAGTTCAAGAAGGTCAGGAACTCGCGACTGCAGTCGTCTTTCTTCAGGCAGCCGAGATACTCCTGCCGGAAGTGCTGCGCCAGATACTGCCAGCCGCGCTGCACCATGTCCTTGGGAACCTCGACCTGGAACTCGGCCGCCTTGGCGAAGCCGTGCATCAGGTACAGCGTCATGTACGGCGAAGGGGGTCCGCCGGG
>DAORCZ010000011.1:15989-26844 GCA_035345735.1 Pseudomonadota bacterium
TGCGCTTGCTGAAGTCCTCGGCCATGCGCGACACCGCCGGGTACTTGCGGTACAGCGACGACACGATGCCGGTTGAGAGAAAGCGGTTCGCAGTCTGTTCGACACACTCGTAGGGATAGCTCACCAGGTACGGCAGCGACTTCAGCACGGTGTAGAACAGCTGATTGTCGAGGGTGACGACCAGCTGCTCGTGGATCCGCGTCGCGTCATCGTTCTTCGCCATATCGGGGAAGCTCAGCGTTCGCTGATCCTTGTCGCGCAGGGTCACAAAGCGCGACTCTGCCAAGTGCATGCGGCTGGGCAGCACGGGCAGCGGCCGCAGCTCACCGTCGCTGAGATCAGCGGCCCGCGCTACCACCCGAAACGCGTATTCTCCGACGGCGCGCGGGGCTGACAGTGGGAAGCTCAGCGTGGCGCTCTTGCCGGCATCGACCTGGAATGACTGCTCGGTCTTCTGCAGCTGGAACAGCGCGTGCTTTGGCTCTTGGGTGTCGGGGTCAAGGATCTCCAGCTTCAGCGCTCCGCTGAGCGCGCGCTCGCTGGCGTTATTGACCATCACCTTCAGTTCGGCGCTGTCGCCTTCGCGGAAAAAGCGCGGCAGGTAGGGACGCACCATCAGCTCTTTGACCGTTCGAGCATCGCGCCGCAGCGATCCCGAGCGCAGATCCTTGGTGATCGCATGCACCCAAACGTTCCACGCCGTCACCGAGTCCGGGGCTTCAAACTCGACGACCGCGGTGCCGTCCTTGTCGAGTAGCAGCGCCGGAGCGAAGAACGCCGTCTCGGCAAAGTTGCTGCGGATCTGCGGCGGCTCGTTCGCACTGGCGCCCCCTTCGCCCGATGCCCACTCGTCCTTCGGCTTGCTGTCCGGCTCAGCCCGACTCTGTTCGCGCATGGGTGCGCCGGCCGGCTTGGGAGCAGGAGCCGCTTGCGCCGGTGGCGGGGCGCCCGGCGCGGCCGAGCGAGGCGCCGGTGGGGCCATGCCCGGGGCCATCATCCGCATCGATCCGGTGCGGGTGACCATGCCGCCGCCGCCCATGCCACCGAAGGCCATCCCTGGCCCCCCGACGCCATAGCTCTCATAAAACGTCAGCGTGGCTGCCTCAAGCCTTGTCCCCGGCTGCCCCGGCGCGCTGTACTCGTTGCAGACCCACTGCGTTGGAGCAGCGGTCAGCGAAGCACGCGACCAGACGCTGTTACCGCGATAGGGGAACAGCGACAGCGGGCTTGGCGGATGATGCGGCGCGAACAGATCAAGGCTGCGGTCGTACATATAGGCCAGAAGCTCGGCCATGCCGCGCCCCAGGAAGGCCCCGTCTGAGCCCTGGACTTTGATGCGGAACGATTCGCGCGCGCCGGGACGCAGCTTGTCGCGGAAGCTCTGGAAGCTGATCTGCAGCTCTTTGTTGTCCCAAGGCACCTGCAGCGAGAGCTGCTGATTGAGGTACTGGTGATCGCGCACCATCCACACGACAAAGCCCAGGCCACCGCGATCTTCCTCGCGAATCGGGTACTCGATCAGCGTGCTGCCCGAGAGCGCGCGCCGCTCGACGAGCTGACCGCTGCGGAAGATCTCCAAGCTCATCGCCTGCCCGGCAAAGCCCGAGCCAACATACAGCCGCGCCGTCTGACCAACCCCGACCTGCGCGCTCTTGAAGCGGGCGAAAAAGGGCAGTGGCGAAGGTCCGCTGCTGCTGCCCTGACTGTCGGCGACCACGAAGTCTTTCCAAGCCTCGACCTTCTGTCCAAACTCGTCGAGCGTGTCGTAGCGCAGGCGATACGCGCCCGGCGACAGGGCCGGCAGCTTGAGCTGCGCTTCGCCTTTGTCGTCGTGCCTTAGCTTGCCTCGCTGCTGCTCTGCACCGTCGGAGAGACGAGCCAGCGTAGCTTCTTCCGAGTAGGCCGGATTCCAGCGCGGACGCAGCCGATCGCCGGGAGTCTGATAGGCCCCCTGGGTTGGTGCGCCGTCGCCTTCCTCATCGCTAGGTTCACTGCTGGTGGCAGGCAGGGCGGCGGGCATGACCACCGGGCCGGCCGACTTCAGCGCAACCAGGCGGAATGAACCTTCGCCGCTGCGCGCTACGCCATCGAGGCTGCTGCGTCGCACCGTCACCGTCGGAGCCGTGGCCCCCGGCTCTGGCCCACCGGCCCGCACAAAGCCGACATCGAGAGAGATCTGCGCTTCGATGCTGACAAAACCCAGTCGGAAGCTGCGCGATGCCGAGCGCGTCTCGCCGCCTTCATCGGTGAGATCGGCTTTGACCAGATAACGGTAGCTGATGTCCTTCGCGTTCTTGTCGGTCGCCTGCCGCTCGTCGGCGCTCGGCGTAAAGACGATCTTGAACCCGCCGCTTGCGTCGATCTCGGCGGTGCCATTGGCCACTGTTTGGCTGCCGCTCTGCGTCGGGAAGCCGAAGAAGCCCCACCACCAGGGATAGACCGGCTCACGGCTAACCCGATACACCACCTTGCCCGAGGTCACGGGCAGTCCGAAAAAGTACCTCGCCTCGCCGGGCAGCGTGGCTTTTCGGCCAAGACGCAACGCTTCGGTGGGGTCCGCCAGCTTCACCTCGAAGGTCGGCCGCTTGTATTCCTCGACGCGCACTCCCGTCTGTCCGCTGTAGCTGCCGCGCACCTCGACGCGCCAGCCGCCCAGCAGGCGACCGCTGGGGATCAGAAACTCGCCCGCCGCGCTGCCAAAGTCGTTGCTCGTCAGCTCCTGCTTGGCGACCTCCTGGTTGTTGGCATCCAGCAAGACGACGACCAGCTTGGCGCCCTTTTCGACCTCCATGCGCGCGGCTTCGCGTCGCCCTGAGTAGGCCACGACCTTGAAGTACAGCTTCTGATCTGGACGGTAGATGCTGCGATCGGTGTAAACCAGCGACGCCTTCTCGGCCGACTCGCGATAGCGTCGCCCGAAGTAGATGTTGTTGGTATCCAGCGCCCAGTCATCGCCCTGCTGCGCAACGACAAAGACCGACCTGCCATCCGATCCCGTAAAGCGCGCGATGCCTTGCGCATCGGTCTTTTCGCTATCGAAGCGACGATGCTTGCCGCCGTAGTTGAACTCGTACAGGTGCACCATCGCCCCTGGCTGCGGCTGGCCGGTCGAGCCCGATACCGCCGTCACTTCTAGGCTCTTGTCGATGGCGCGGCTAACCACCACCAAGTCGGTCGCGATGAAGTTGGTACCCACGATGCGATTGTTCGCAGTCGCGAAATCAGCGCGCATCGACACCACGATGATGTGCCAGCCCTTCTGCTTGAGCGGCGGCGTCACATAGGTGCTGTGCATCTGATAGTCCGGCGTCGCTGGAAGCTTTTCGACCCAGCTCGCCACCGGCTTCTGGTCGCGCAATAGCCGCTGCAGATCGTTCGAGCTGTAAAGCAGGTTGTAGTCCTGGGAGGTCTCCAGCCGCTCTTGCAGGTCGGCGCGATAGGCGCGGAAGTGCAGCTCTCCTAGGTTCTTGTGGCGCAGGCGCAGCGAGCGCTGGCCCAGGCCGTCGCTCTGCATCGACTCCATGCTGTAGTCGGCCGCGCTGATGGCCCGCAGCTGACCGTCGCAGAGCTTGCCGCCGATCGAGTCCGGAAACGCTTGCTTGCCGGCCTGCGACAGCGCGTAGGCCTGCTTCAGATCGCCGGTCCCCTCGCGCACAAGCTCGCTCTGCAGCGCCATGCCCATCGACCACCACGGCAAGCTGCGATACGCCGGCAAAAGCCCTGCGAGCTGAGCCGTGATCTGGGCCCGATCGCCGCGCTCGGTGAAGTGCTGATGCAGACGACGCAGCCGCTCGAAGCGGGCCTCCAACGCGGCTTCGCGATGGCCGTCCCCTTGGCTCTGGTGGAAGCGCTCAAGATCGTCCAGCAGGGCGATCGCGCGCAGCAGCGGATGCCGACTATCGTCATCCAGGGCCCGCGCCTCGGCGGCCAGCTGTCCCGAGAGCAGCTGGCCGAAGTCCAACCGAAACAGCTCATTGCTCTGCACCGGTCGCCACTGCGCACTATCGGCGAGTAGCTCGACGGCCAGATAGGTCACGGCGTCGCGCAGCGTGCCGCGGATGTGGTCGGGATAGCCGCCCGGCTGGACATAGTCTTTGAGCACCGCGACGGGTGAACCCGACAGCTCATCACGTCGCGCGAAGATCCGGGCATAGGCTCGCTGGGCCTCGCTGTAGATCTGATCCTTGCTCCAGACCTTGAGGTCGATCGGTCCCTGCGTCTCGACTCGCTCGCGTCGGCCGATCTCCCATGAGTAGGCCTGCAGATACGCCATCAAGCTGTGCGCGTAGTAAAGCTCCAGCGCCACCTGCGACAGCGGATCCTGCGGCCAAGACTCGGTGCGCAGCAGACGCACGGCGGTCTCGTAGCCGTGTAGCGCGATCTGCAGCTGAACTTCTTTGATCAGCGCTTCCGTCCACTCTTCGCCGTTTCCAGCCCGCTGCGCCGCGGCGCGAATGGTGCTGCACAGCGCGCGGGCCTCTTCAAACTTCTGCTCGTCGATGAGGGTGGTGACCCGACTCCAGTCTTTCGAACGTGGCATGTTCTTCCTCTGCAACGGGGCGGGCACGGCTTTCGGTGGCGATGCCGCCAAGGCCGACTTGGCCAGTGCATCTGCCGCGTCTCCGCTGCCCCCAGCGGTCGATGGTGCGTGGCGAGGACAGCCGCTATGCACAAGCAACGACAGCAGCAGCCCAGGCAAAAGCAGCTTACGCGCAAAGCCAGGCAGGTGGGAACCCAGCTGGCGACGCGCAAAAAATCCAGCGGTCGGCATGCGGCCATTAAAACACCTTTCCCGCGGACGATGCGGCGCGGGATGTCCCACAAAAACCTGGCCTTGCCGCCCATCGCACATGCCGCCCGCTCAGGCCTGCAGCGACGTGATACGATCCCGGCCGTGGGACGAACCTTTGCCATCGGTGACATCCACGGTGAGCTTGCGCACCTGAATCGTCTGTTAGCGAAGCTGCCACCGCTCTTCAGCGAAGACACGCTGGTGTTTCTGGGGGACTACCTCGACCGCGGCCCGCAATCGATCGAAGTGGTCGAGCGAATCGAGAGCCTGCGCCAGACCGAACGCTGCGCAGTCATCACGCTACGCGGCAATCACGAAGACGCCTGGCTGGAGACGCTGGATGCACCCAATCCGGGGTTCTTGTTGCCAGAAGGGAACGGCTGCCGGGCCCTCCTGCGATCGGTCGTTGATGTCAGCGCGATGGATGATCTGAAGCAGACGATGCTGCTGCTGCAGCCGCAGGAGTGGTTCCCGGCGGGACTGCGCAGCTGGATGGAGGCCCTGCCCTTCTTCTACGAGGACGAGCACGCCATCTATGTCCACGCCGGCCTCGATGGAGAAGGTCACGAATGGATGCACCCACGAATGGGACGGCAGCGCCCCCTCTTGTGGATGCGCGAGCGCGACTTTTTTCAGGGCTACAGCGGCAAGCGGGTGGTCTTCGGCCACACCGATACCAGCTCGCTGCCCCCCGACGGCGTTGCAAGCACACCCGATCACGTGCGCGAGGTCTGGCGCCGCGGCGACCTCATCGGCATCGATACCGGCTGCGGCCGCAGCGGCTTCCTCTCGTGCATCGAGCTGCCCGCCGATCGCGTCTACGACTCGCGCTAGCGCCGCGTCCCGCTGCCCTCACCGCGTGGGCTCAGCGAGACGGGATCGCGCTCGACCTCGGCCAATAGCTCTTCGAGCAGCCGCTCAATCGACAGGGCAATTCCCAGTGCTTGTGCCGTCGCTGCTTCGTCGTTCGCCAGCAGTGCTGCTCGCAGCTGTTCAATCGAATCCAGCTGAGCCGCGACTCCCCGGATGCGCGGCTCGGTAGCCAGCGCGGGCCAGGCCTGGGCCAAGGCCTGTGTCAGCTGCTCAAAGCGACGGCGCGGCGCGTCCTGACCGTCGGGGACATCCCCCGGGGCTGCGGTCCCAAACAAGTCTGCCCAGAGCAGCGTGCGAAAGCCTGCGATCGCGAGCTTGCCCGATCGAACAGTGCGCGCCGTTCGCGAGATCGGTCGCCCCACCTCGTGCAGAAGCGCGGCCAAAAGGGAAACCACGATCGGCCGAGTCTCGACGGGAAGCTCAGCCCAAGGCAGCGAAGAGACAAAAGCTGGTGTCATGGACACGCCCCCACCTGCACACGCCCCTGCGCCTGCACTTCAATCGGCTCGATCTTGCCGCCCAGCTTGACCATGTGGCTCCCTGGCGGCAGCCAGATCGTCCCCTGCACACACTTGCCCTTCTTGTCGCGCTGCAACGTCACCACCTGCCCCAGGAGCGGAGACAGTCGCGCCACCGCTCGCTCGGCCTGGCTGCGCAGATCGGCCTTGCCCGCCCCACCTAGGGCAACGACCCGCTGATACTCGTTCATCGCTTCGCCGGGCTCTTTTTGGCTCTCGTGGATCTGTCCCAGCGTGAGGCCCGCTTGCGTCATCAGCAGCGCGCAGTCGGTGGCGGCCTTCTTGTTGCGGCTGCACAACGCATTGACCTTTTCCAACTGACGCTGTGCCTTCTTGAATTCGCGCTTCGAAAAAGACTCCAAGCCGCTGCGTAGAAGCTGCTCAGCTTGGCTGACCTTGGCGGTCGCTGGCTTCTCGGGCGTCTCGCCGTCCTCGCCCTTCCCTGCCTCGGGGGCACCCGCTCCGCTGCCGCCATCGACGGCAGTCCCCGGGGCGGTGCCGGCATCAACGGGAGTTGTCGGGTTGGTCGGGGTTCGGTTGCCGCCCACGTTGCCCACCGCATCGTCGGGGGCCTTGGGCGGTGGGGTGGCCTCGCTGGGGGCCGCTGACGGGGCCGTAGGCAGGGTCCCGAGCGCACTGATCGCTGCGGCAGCGCGCGCCCGCACGCCGGCATCGGAATCGCTCAGCATGCGTCGCAGCGTGGCCATCACGCCCGCATCACGCTCCCGGCGGTAAAGCTCGGCCAGGGAATCGATCGCGGCCCGCCGCAGCTCGACGTCCGCTTCGCGCGAGGCCTGACGCAGGAGCGGCAGCGCGACTTCACCAGGCAGCTGCCCAAGCGACTCGATCTGCGACAGGCGCCCATTGAGATCGTCGCCACCCGGCTGAGCAGCCGGCTGCGCCGTCGCTCCCGCCACCTCGCTCGCCCCGACTTGCACGCCCAGCTTGCGCAGCAGGCCGAGGGCAATGACGCCATCCCGGCCACCTTGGCTTAGTGCCTCACGCAGCGCGCTCTCAGCCCGGCGATCACCGCGCTCAGCCAACCGGCGAGCCGCAGCGAAGCGCACCTGTGCCGCGCCGTCTTTCAGTGCGGAGACGAGGATGTCGAGGTTCCCGCGCGCCTGCTCCACCACCAGTCGACGAACCTCGGCATCGCCCGACTGCTGAAAGCTGCGCAGCTTCTCGTTCTGGCCGCTATCACCGAAGCTGATGAGCGCCCCGGTCGCCAGCACCTGCTCCACGGTCGAGCCCTGATCGCTGATCTGCATCAGGCGCTTCATGACCTGCGCCGATGAACCGGGATCGTTCGCCTTGCGGCTACTGCTGGCCACCCGCGAAAGCGATCGCAGCGTCTCTTCACGGACCTCGGGGTCGGCGTCATCCAGGCTGCCCAGAAGAGCGCTCAGCGCCTCCGATTCTCGTCGCTGGGCCAGGGCTCGCACCGCGCCACGGCGGACACTGGCATCGCGATCTTTCGCCAAGTCGGCGAGAAGCGCGACCGCCCCCGCGCCCTGCACATCGGCCAGGGTTGCGGCTGCGGCCAAGCGGGCCAGGGCACTGCGATCCTGCAACGCACTGCGGGCCCAGGACAGCGACGCGGCCGACAGGGTGCCGGGGTCCTGCGCAGCCAGCAGCAAGATCGCGGCGGCGTTCGCCTGCTGTACTGCGCTGCTTTCTCCGGGAGCTAGCTGCTCGCCGAGCAATCGAGCGTCAAAAATATCGCCGCCCGCCGCCAGCCCTTCGGCTGCCAGCTGGCGGGTGCTCGCTTCACCCCGTTTTTCTGCAACATAGCGACGGCACAGCACGACCGCCGACGGTTCTTCTGGACTGGCCAGCATGCGAGCGGCCAGGAGCTGATCCGCCGCAGCCCCGGGTCGCTTGACTACTGTCCGCAGGTACTCACGGGCGGTGTCATCTCCCAGTTCACTCAGGCGAGCCGCCGCTGTCGCACGCTCAGCCGGTGGCCCCCCGCCAAGCACCAGGGCCTGCAGCGCCTGCCGGGCATCGCTCCGGGCCTTGGGTTCAGCCCCCTGCGAAAGACAAGAGAGCGCGCTGATGCGGACCGCGCTCGGCGCCTGATCTTGCTTGCTGACGTTGGCCAGCAGCGCCTGCGCCTTGCCCGTCGCGCCTTCGCACAGGAGAAGGGCCGCACGGAGCTGCGCCTCGGGATCGCTGCCTTCAATCATTGCAGTCAGGGCAGCCTGCCCGCGGGGATCGCCAAGCTGACGCAGGCTGCGCGCTGCGGCCGCCCGCACAGCCGGATCCTTGGCCTGCTCCAGCAGCGTGGCCAAGCTTGGAACCGCCGCCCGATCGCCGAGGCTGCCCAGGGCTTCAGCAGCGGCGATCTGCAGTTCCAGATCACCGCGCGTCCCCGCCGCCTGCAGCTGCTCTTCCAGCGTCCCGCGCAGGCTGAGATCGTGCGAAAGTCCCATCGCGCCGGCCGCCGCGACACGCAGAGCCGAGAGCTCCGCCCCCGTCGAGCGCAGCGTGCCCTGCAGCACCGAAAGGGCTCGCTCGCGTAGCTGCTGGAGCTCGCCAGGACGCAGCTCGCGTCGCACTTCGCGCGGTCGCAGCGCTTGGTAGGCCAAAAAGCCACCGCCGCCAATAAGGACCAGCAGCATCGGTGCCAGCAGCCACAGCGGCACGCTGCGCCCGCCGAGGATCAGCACACTCCCCCGGCCCCGCATCCCCAGGCTCGCCGCTAGCGCCCGCGGCACCGCTGTCTTTTCGCCGCGCTGTAGCTGCAGCAGATCGATCTCGGTGGCCAAGGCCCCTTCGACCTCGACCATCGATGCATAGCGGCCAGCAGCCTCCTTGCTCAGGAGGCGCATGATCACCGCTTCCAGCGACGGGGGCACCGTCACGCCGCGACTGGCCAGTGGCGGCACCGGGTCGAAGATGTGGCTCATCAGCGTGGCGTTCATGTTCGGGCCGTCAAACGGCACCTTGCCCGCCAGCATCTGGTAGAGGATGCAACCCAGCGCGTACTGATCGACGCGGAAGTCCAGCGCCTGGCCGCGCACCTGCTCGGGAGCCATGTACGGCGGCGTACCGACGATGCCGCCCGTTACCGTGCGGTTGGCATCGTCGGCATCGACCAGCGTATTGCCCGTCTTCTTCCGCTCTCCCGCCGCCGGCAGATCGGGTAGAAGCGGCCCCTGATCTTGGTTCAGCGACGTCGCGATCCCGAAATCCACGATCTTCACAAAGTCCTGATTCGCCCCCTGCGCCCCCTGCTTCAGCACAAAGACGTTCTCAGGCTTCAAGTCGCAGTGAATGATCCCCTTGTCGTGGACCGCCTGCAGTCCGCGGGCGATCTGTAGCGCGATCTGGGCGGCTCGCAGGGCGTCCATCGGGCCAGCTTTGAGGAGCCCCGACAGCGTCGGCCCGGCCAGGAACTCCATCGCCAGGTACGGTCGGTCGTCAGCGAGGACGCCGAAGTCAGCGATATAGACCGTGTTGGGATGATTGATCTTGGAGGCGAGACGCGCTTCCTGCAGGAAGTGCTGCTGCGCCTTCTTCATCTGGGGATGCAAGAGGACTTTGATGGCGAACGGGCTCTGCAGCACGGTGTGCAGGGCGCGATAAACCACGCCCATGCCGCCTTCGCTCAGGCGTTCCACGATTTGGTAGCGGTCGTTGATGACCGTACCCACCAGATCCGGGGGCCCCCCCCCTTGCGTCTCCGCGGACATCGATAAGAAGGGCCATTGTATCAACTTGAGGGGTCGGGTGGTCGCTGGCCGAACAGCTGGCGCAGTGAACGGGTCGAGTCCTCGTGGCACGGCGCCGGCGGCCCCAGAGTCGCGGACCCTTTTTGCAGGCTACGAACCGTCGATTGACAGAGGCAGTTGTAGGTCAGTACGCTGCTTATGTGAGAGCATCGGCGCGAAATGCATTGAAAAGGTTGGCGCGACCGGGGGCTCTGCTCGCCCGGCTCGCCTCGGTGGTTCTGCCGCTTCCGCTGCTTGCGCAGTCCGGCTGCGACGCCTTCCATGGATCGGTGGTGGTCTTGGCTACTGCGTTTCCGCAGGTGGCCAACATGCCGACGCCGCTGCCCTTGCAGGCGCCCGGTCCAGGCGGCACGGTCATCCCCCTGCACGTCGAGATGTGGGCCCGGATCAACGATGGCAGCGGCGCCACCTATCAGCGGCTGGCGGCCGATGTCGGGACCGATGCCCCGGAGTCGTTTCCCGGCTTTCAGGTCGTGCGGGCCGTCGATCCCAACGACCAGTGCTTAGTGCGCGGGCTCGACAGCGATGACGAGCGCTGCACCAGCGGCACCGACCCCGAAGAGGTCTGCGGAGCCAGCCTGTTTAGTCGCAAGGCGCAGGTTGTGACCGACGGTACAACGGCGGATCAGCTGCAGCTTGGCTTGGTGCTGCAGGCGCGCAAAGTCACGGCATCTGAGACCAAGTTCAACGCCGTCGACCCGACCATTACCGGCCGGGCTCCAATCGCGCTGCTGGCCCTGGTCCGCAACAACCCCGACGCAGCCAACGATCCACGTCGCCGCCTGCCGCCCATCTCGACGACCAATGCGGAAGACCGAGCCGCGTCGGTGCAGCGGCTGAACGACTGCTACTACTACCGCTACCTGGGCAAGGGAGCCAAGCCGGACAAGGGGCTGCCCAACCCCGACTTCTACGTCGGCAACCCGCGGCAGTACACC
>DAORCZ010000012.1:0-25940 GCA_035345735.1 Pseudomonadota bacterium
CGGCGGCTGGGCAGACGACGTACAGCGTCGGTGGATTGACCCCGGGTCAGACCTCCTACTTCGTCGTGCGGGCCCAAGATCAGGCGGGAAATATCGACAGCAACAAAGTCGAAAAATCCGCCACGCCCGCCGCCCCCAGCTTCAAGACCGACGTCGTTCCGATCTTCACCAACAACTGCGCCAACGCCGGCTGCCACAGCAACCGCAACCCGGCCGAGGGTCTGGATCTCAGCACTGCCAGCATGGCGTATTCCGGCCTGGTCAACGTCGGCAGCACGCAGTGCACGACCAACAAGCGCGTCGTTCCCAGCCAGCCTGACCAGAGCTATCTCATCTGGAAGCTCGAAGGGACTGGCCCGTGCTTCAGCGGCTCGCGCATGCCCAAGGGCACGCCACTTTCTGCCGCCCAGATCGCGACCGTGCGCGGCTGGATTCTTTCGGGCGCGACCAACAACTAGATCGCCCGCGCTCGTCGCTCCGCTTCATGGCAGCGAGCACCCTCCGCCATTGCTTCCCCTCACGCCGCGAGCAGCAGAAATCCCAGCACCGCAAGGATCGTGCGCAGTCGATGAATGCGGGCAAACTGCGCCAGCTCGGCCTGAACGCTGGGGTCGGTAGGCAGCCGCTTCCGCAGCCGGACATAGACCGGGCGAGCCCAGATCAGCGACAGCGGCAGGATGGGCAAGAGCACGGCCAGCCCCGCCAGGAACAGCCGTCCAGCCCCACTACTGCAGGCGAGGAGCGTCGCCAACAGCGACACGATATGCAAAGGAGGCTGCAGCCGCTCTGAGCGCGCCAGGCTGGCGACAAAGTCGGGGTGCGCTAGCTCGGGGGGTTTGGCCCGCCGCACCGGCATCACGACCCAAAGGACATACAGGCACGAGCCGGCAAACAGACCGGCCGTGAAGCGAGCGAGCGCAGCCCAGACGATCAGCAGAGTCACCTGCCCATCTTAGCGACCTCGGCTCGCGCCTCATCGCCGCGTCGAAGGAAGGGATGGCTTTTTCCCCGGCGGAGCCTGCAGCCCCGGAATCCGCGCGGCAGGCGACCGCGTCAGTCGGGATGACCTGGGGCTTAGGCCGGATTCAGCAGACAGATCACATCTTGCCCCTTCGTCGGCCGGCTGCGCTCGATGTTCGCCGTGAACTGCTTGGCCGAAAACACCCGGGTGATCGTGAACACCTCATCGACGCGCACCAGATCATGGTTGGCCCCCTGGGTCAGAATCACCCCTTCTTGCCCCACGTGGAGCCGCGCCTGTCCGCGAAGCGTGAAGTACAGGTCCATCCGCTGCTCGACCCGAATCGACTGCACGAGGGCACACGGGACCCATTTCTGCTTCATCTCGGCCACCGCTGGACGAGTCGCGGACGGCGGGGCCGGCGGCGGTTCATTCGCGACGAGAATCGCGACCGTGCTGGTCTTTCGGTCCGCCACCACGACTTCCGTGGGGTGCCGGAAGGGGCCAAAGAGGGTCTTCACTTCCAGCACGTAACGGCCGGCAGGGACCGGGCCAGAACGATACGTTCCCTTTTCATCGGCGGTGAGCGTTTCTACAACCTGCGGGCCGGTCACGGTGATGGTTACCCGGGGTCTGGGCTTGCCGTCCGACTGACCCACGACGGTCCCCTCGATGTGACCCCAGTTCGGATCGATGTACCGGGGTGGGGACGGGGGCAGGTCCGCCAACGCTCGAACCGGGTCGCCAAACAGGGTCCAGGCCAGGCCTAGGAGCAGGAGCAGATAGCGCGTCAACATGGGGAGTGAGGTCACGATATCACCTGGTGAGCCGTGGCTACCTCAGCGCGCCAGCGACGCGGTGGTGCCGGGCTAGCTGCGGCGGGCTACTGCTTCGGCTCGCCGCGCGGGCTGCGATTCTGTCGATGCTGTTCGAGAAATTGCAGCGCCTCGGCCTCGGTGGCACAGAAGTGCAAGGTCATGTTGCGGCGGCTGGTCAGCGGCGTCAGGATCCGATAGGCGCTCTCGACCAGCTGCAGCATCGCCCGCTGCACCAGGTTGAGCTTCGTGCCGTACATGATGCTGACGTAGTCGCCGAGATAGGGCCAGGTCGCGAGGATCCGCCGCGTCTCGGGTCCCGGCGTTTCGGCCTGCGTCATGTCGCTGAGCGTGTAGAGCGAGCCGTGCTGGCGGTAAATGCTGTCAGACAGCTCCAAAAATTCGCGAGCCTCAGCGGGCAGGTAAGGGCCGCAAGGACGGACGCGCATCAGGTCGCCCTGAATCTCGATCTGGTGCGGACCGATCTGCCGACGGATGGTTTCCATAGGAGTGCCCGTCTATTTTACGGCACGCGAGCTGGCCGCTGCGAGCACCTCGCGGTCTTCGTCCGGCGGTCGCTTGGCTCCCACGGCACTGCGTTGACCCCGGTGGGCCGTGGCCCCGCCTCAGCAGCCGACCGGACGCAGTGCCTGCAGCCTCATGAGGTCGGGCGGTCGGCTCTCGGCCATGCTGGGCTTCGACATCACCTTCTTGAAGTTCTAGGGCAGTCCGGTCGGTGGGAAGAACGCGGCGAGCGTTACTTCGACGTATCGGTCAGAAGCGCTGCTGGCAGCGAGTCACCGGTCAGCGACTTGAGGAATTCGACGAGGTCGCTCTGTTCGCTTTGGCTGAGGTTGAGCGGCTTCATGCGCGCGTCTTTGACCAAGCCGCTCTGGCTGACATCGCCGCCGCCGGCGTTGTAGAAGGCCACGACTTCGGCCAGGGTGGCCAGCTGGCCCGAGTGCATGTACGGGCCAGAGTTCGCGACGTTGCGCAGACCCTTGGTGCGGAAGGCACCGCGCTGTGAGTTGGCTTGCGCCAGACCCGCAAGTCGGCCAGTGCTGCGATCATCGCTGAAGGCCCCTTCGGTATTGAACGGACTGGTCAAAAGCGGCGGAACGTCCTGGTACCGTCCCAGGTCCGTCGTCGGCACGTGCGCACCCAGCTGCGGCACGCCGATGACGTGGAAGTCGTTGTCGGTCAGCGAGGTGCCGAAGTGGCAGCCGACGCAGCCCGCCTTGCCGATAAACAGCCGGAGTCCGCGCACCGCCGATTCACCAAGCGCCGTGGCGTCACCGCCCAGCCAGCGATCGAAGGGCGAGTTGCCGCTGACCAGCTTGCGCATGTACGCCTGCAGCGCCTTGCCGTAGTTCACGTAGATGGTGTTGGCGATGCCGCGGTCGGCAGGGGCCATCATCTCCCAGGCGCCGTCGGGATCACTCGCCGCCGCCTTGGGCTTGCCGCTCGCTGGGAAGCGACTGGCATCGACGGCCTGCGGGTCCAGGGCGGCATCGAGCGGAGTCTCGAACGCCGCGTCGTATTCGGTGCGGTACTTGTTCCACAGCAGGTGCACAACGCCAAGCCGCGTGCCCTTCATGATGCGGGCGTTCTCCGCCACTGCGAGCGGCAGCGACCACTGCGAGTCAAAGCGTCCGCCCCAGTTGGTCCACACATAGAAAGACGAGTTGGTGAGGCCCAGCGCGTTGCGCGTCCCAAAGTCGGTGCCCAACGACACGTTGCCTGGCAGCGAGCGCTGATCGTCAAGCGGCAGGTTGTTTACGCCATGGCAGCTGTGGCACGACACCTTGCCGGTGTCGCCGACCGCTCCCAATCCGCCGTTCGTCCCATCGTCCCCGACGGCGAGAGCCCCAGAGTAGCTCTTATCAAAAAACAACATCTGGCCCAGCATCGCGGCGGCTGGCGAGTCGGCGTACTTGTTCGTCCGATCTGGCGGCACCGCGGGCAGCGGCCCCAGCGTGTGCGCGGTCACCAGCTCGACCGCGGAAAGCCCAGAGGGATCATCGGGCGGCAGCACCAGCGGCTTCTCCATCGCCACGGGCCCGCAAGCCGAGTACAGACCGGCAAAAAACAGAGTGTTCAGAATCAGGCGTTGACTGCGCATCACTTCCCCCAGCCTAAGAACGATGAAGACCCCGGGCGGACCGAAAAGCGGACTCCGCCGCTCTTCCTAGGGGACGCCGAAACGCCCATTTTGTCGCCAACTTTTCGCGCGCGGCGTAATTCAGGCTGCGGCTTTGCAAATTTGGCCAGCGAGTCGGCCTACTTCACGACCACCGTCGCGCCGGTCGTGCGGCCGTGGATCTCGGGTTCGTACATCGCTTCGGCGTGGGCGGCGGGCAGGACGAAGGTGCCGGCGGTGGTGGGGCGGACATAAATCGTGTGGTGGTGTGTGCCGGCCGGCAGGTAGTCGGCGAACAGGAGGACGCGATCAGCGCGCAGCTCTTCGTGACTGACGTAGGGATCGGCGTGCCCGGAGATGCGCAGGCTGGCTTGGCCGCGGCCGATGTTTTTCTGCAGCACTTCCAGCCCGGCGGGCAGCGGAACCTCGACGGCGACGTAGCTCAGGTCGGCGCGGTTTGCGAGCTGCAGATCGATCGCAGTCGGCTCACCCAGAAGGACTTCCTGGGTCTGCGGCGAGCGCGCGGTGCGCAGGCTGCGGCTGATCCGCAGATCTTGGCTGCGTGCCTCTTGCTCGGCAGCGGGACCTTCGGGGGTCATCGATAGCTCGATGCGGTAGTACAGACGCCCGCTGCCTTGGCGGGCAAGGATCAGCGGCCCGGGATCGCCCTGCGGCGTGGACAGCAGCGCGGGCATGGGCAGCCGCAGCTCGACGGGGTCGGCAGACCTGCGGGTGTAGCTCAGGCTGCCGCCGGGGATCAGATCGCGGCCTAGCCAAGCCTGGACCTGCAGCTGCGGCTCGACGGATTCGAAGGCGCGACCATAGGCGGCGAGCGCCAACAGCGCGTAGGCATTCTCTTGCGTGTTGCGCCAGCCCCCGGCCCGACGGCGATCCAGGAGCCCGCGTGTCAGCTTGGTCACCAGCGGATGATCCGGCTGCGTGCGCAAGAGAGCGAGGAGCACCATGGCATCGCTCCGCGTATCCGAGTGAAACAGGCTATCCATGCGGTACAGCATGCGCTCTTTGACGTGGGCGCTGCCGGACAGCTCGCCGACCGCACCCAGCAGCTCGTGGCGCAGGCTGGCGACCCGCGGATCGTCGGGCGCAGCGCGGTGCATGGCCAGCAACAACAAGGCGCGGGCAAACACCGGCGTGTTGGCTCGCTGCTCGTAGAGTGCGCTTAGGAACGAGGCGGGGGCGCGTCCCCCTTCGGCCAGGACCTGGGCCGCCATCATCGCGCGCACGACATCCATGGAGCCGCTCGCCGCATTCAGCAGCGCCACCCCACCATCGCGCTCCGGGGGCACAAAGGTCTTCAGCAGATAGTCGCCCGAGCGCTGCAGGAGATCGGCGAGTCGACGCTGGTGCACCTCGCTGATCGCCGGCTTGGTGGCCGCCACGAGCTGCAGCACCCAGGTGGCATAGGCCGAGGCGTAGATGTTCGGCGAAACGCCACCCGGCCAGTAGGCAAAGCCACCGCTTGTCGTCTGCATCGTCGCCAGGCGTTCGATGCCAGCTTCGATGTAGCGCGCGACCAGGGCGGGCTTGTCGGCACTGCCGCCGGTGTTTTCTTGGGGGCTCGTTGCGGTCGGCGGCAGCAGGCGGGTGATGTCACCGAGCGCGACCAAGGGCAGGAGGCGGCTCGATGTCTGCTCGACGCAGCCGTAGGGATATTCGATCAGGCTCTGCGCTGCGCCGTCCAGATCGCGCAGCAGCGAGGGGCTGGTGCGCACGCTAAGGCCGCCCTGGTCGCGCCGGATGGCAGCCGGTAGGGCCAGCGGTAGGGCGACGGGCTGGCTGTCGTCGAGCGTGCCGTACAGGGCAAAGCGCTCGCTGCGCGGCGCGACGCGCTGAACGGTAAAGGGCAGGCGCAGGCGGTCGGCGAGCGGGGCGGGGCTTGGGGTCGTGCCCGGTGGGCCGGAGGGGGGCGGCCGCAGCGTGGCGGTCAGCTCGATCTCGACGGTGCCTGCCCGCCGAGCTGTGACGACAAACGGCAGCCGCAGGAGCTCACCAGCGGGGAGGGGCTGAGCCAGGCGGTCCGGCGACAGCAGGGTGAGTACGGGGTTGTTGCTATCCTGGTGCACCTCCATCCGGACTTCTGCGTGGCCGGCCGGCCCGCTGCGATTGGTGAGCAGGGCGCCGAGGGTGGCCTTGTCGCCTTCGCGCAGCAGGCGAGGCAGCGCAGCGCGTACTAGGAAGGGCTGACTGACCCGCAGCCGGGTATCGCCCAGCCCGAAGCGCCCCGGGCTTTCGCTGTCGACCAAGCGCGCCGAGGCGACCGCGGTGATGCGGAAGGTCGTCAGGTTGTCGGGAAGCTGCGCATCGATGCGGGCCTCGCCATCACGGCCAAGTGCGACATCGCCCAGGAACACCGGCGTCGTCTCGAAGCGCTGGCGGGCGGCCGGCACCATCCCAATTCCCCCGTTCGCGAAGGAGTCGTGGACCGCTCCGCCATGGCCGCTGCCATAGCCGGTGAGGCCTGACAGGTGCTGCAGCAGCCAGGGATCGTCCTCCTCGATGGAGTACGGCGGCAGGATGGCGCTGTATTCGTCGCGACTATGCAGCCCGTTGTCGGTCTGCGGGATGAAGGAGGGCAGGGGATCCGGCACCTGATAGTTGGTCAGCGACAGCACGGCTTCATCGACTGCCCACAGTGCGATGCGCGCCTGGGCCGCTTCGGCGAGGCGCTGATTCCCGCTGTCGCGCACGCGCACGACGATGGGTACGCGAGTCCCTGGCCCGGTCTCGGGTGGCGCCTCGACCTGGACATGCAGGCGGCGGTGGGCGTGATCGACGCGGACGATCTGCTGCGCATTTTCGACCTCGGGCCGGTGATCGCCGTCTTTGGGGGGGCGCACACCGATTACGCGCAGGTGCACGCTGGGCACCCAGCTGTCATCGACCGGCAGCGAAAGCGGGACACGGCCCCCGGAGGCGGCGGTGATCGAAAACGGCAGGTGCTCGCGCACGCCCTTGCGGGCAATCACCAGCACACCTGAGATCGGCCACGGCGCGCTGATCTGCGCCGAGAGCACATCGCCAGGCTGCGCCAGATCCTGCGACAGCCACAGCGCCAGGCGAGGCGGCGGGGGCGGCGGCGCAGGCAGGGTCTTCGGCTCGCGGCTCTTCTCGTAGACATAGACCGTCGTCTCGGCGCGCGCGGTGCTGGCCTCGGGACCACCGGTGACCCGCAGCACGTAGCGGCCCGACTTCAGCGCCCCGATGCGGCAGCTCACATCGGGTCCGCTCGCCGTCAGCGAAACGGTGCAGCCCGGCGCACTCTCGCTGCGCTCCTCGATGCGATCGAAGACGCGCTCCTTGCCCACCTGGCGATAAAGCGTCTCGTAGTAACGGCGCTCGGCCTGCACGCGGACCGCGGCGGCCGCGACGCGCCGGCCATCCGGGGCGAGCGCACGCAGGGCATAGTTCAGCTCTCCGCCGGCATAGAGCATCGTGCTCGGCGTCCGCACCGCCAGGTAGTAGGGGGCGGGGTGGACGAGGTAGCTCGTCTCGGCACCGATGCTCTGCTGCGAGGCATCAGCCAACGAGACGCTGACCGTGCAGCGGCGGGGATCGTTGTGCGGGCCGCTCTCGGGGGCGGTGAAGGTGGCGCGACCACGAGCTCGGGCTGCATCGGCCGCTCCCTGGCTAGCCAGCACATCGACAAATTTGCTGTCGCTGCGTCCGTCGAGGATCGGCGCGCCGGTCTGCCACTCGCTATCGAGCTGCGGCGGGCGATAACGGGTCGGGCTGCAGCTTTGATGGGCCGAAGCGCGCAGAAGCGGGACTTCGCCGCCAAAGAAGTAGGTCGCCGCCACGCGGATCTGCGGCCGGGCCGGAAAGATCACCTCGTCGCGATCGGGGGAGGCACTGACCGAGTACTCGGGCGTCCGATAGTCCTCGACCTTGACGCGCGTGCCGTGGCTGCTGCCGAGTAGCTCGGCATCCAGGTGATACGAACCGAGGGCGGCCTCGGCGGGCAGGGGCAGCTCGGCGAAGAACTTGCCCTCGGCGGTGGTCTTGACGCGACGCTGGGCCACCGTCTGCTTGCGATAGTCGCGCAGCGTCAGCACCACGTTCGCGTCGGCGGGCGTGCGGCGCAGGCTGCTACGCACATAGGGACTCTCGATCGCCGAGAAGCCGACGCAGCGCACGGTTTCGCCCGGGCGATAGGCATCACGCTCGGTGATGACCTGGGCCAGCAGGCGCTCACCGCGTCGCAGCGCAACTTGCGCGCCATCGGCGTTGTCATCGCGCTCGCGACCGTCCTGCGGGATGGTCAGGTAAGCGCGATCGCGTGGCCCGGGGGAGTCCCCCGCTTCGACGACAAACAGCGCGCGGTGCAGCGCAAAGTCGCGGTCATCGGCCGGCGCTACGCTCAGCACGCCGTGGGCATCGGTGCGACCTAGAACGGTCCGCGTTCCGCTCGCAACGATGCGGCTGACCTCGGCTCCCGCCACGGGCCCACCATCGGCGAGACGGTGCACAGTCAGTACGCTGCGCGGTCGCGAAGAAGTGAGCACCGGGCCCAGATCGGTCAAGCGATACAGCCCGCGCACCGGCCGGGGCAGGGGCAACGAAGCCCGTCCCGGCGCGAGCCCGGTGCCGACCACTTCCACCAACACCGCCCCGCTGCCTCCCGCCGTCAGCTTCGCCAGATCGATCGCGACAGAGGACCAGTCGGTGGGACCGCGCGGCTTGAGCGTCACCTGCTGCACGAACTGTGGCTTGGGCGCGGGCAGCGTGGGCTCATCCTCGCTGTCGTCGACGGCTGCGGCCGCTGGCTTTTTGCCGGGGCTGCCGACCAACAGTCGCAGCGCCTGCTCATCGTCGAGGATCTGGGCTCGCACCTCGATGGTCTGCAGGTGCCGCGCCGTCACGCCAACCGTCTGCGCCGTGCTGCGACGCAGGATGCCGCGCTCGTTGCTAAGTCCCAGGAACGTGCGTGGGGCGAAGACGGCCGTGACTTCCACCGGCTTCCCGAGGCGCTGCTCATAGACGTCGCGCAGTTCGCCCGCGATGCGGATGCGATAGCGGCGGCCGGGCAGGAATGCGCCTTCGATTTCCAGCGCGTGCCCCTCCTCCTCACTCTCGTCCACTGCCGATGAGGAACCGGCCGGATGGTAGTTGCCCCAGGTCGTCACGTTCACCCACTCGGGCTTGGGAGTGACCTCGATTCCTTTGACCTCGGCGTAGGGAATCTCGTTGTTGAAGCGCAGCCGCACCGGCTCCTGCGCGCAGGGCTTTTCGGCGGTGCAGGTCGATCCCAGCAGGCGCAGCGCCGGCAGCGTGCGGAACTCCATCTCCCACGGTGTGGCGGCGGGCAGCGGGCCTTCCTCGCCCAACCAGCCAGCGGGTAGGCTCAGGCGAATCTTCGCTCCGATCGGCCACACGGTCTGGGGTCGCACTCTCAGGAAGAAGCCCGCTTCTGATGGCCCCAGCCGCCGATAGAACTCGGCTTGCCGCAGGTCTGCCTCCGTCGCTGGATCCACCCGCACGGGAACGATTGCACCCAGCTTGCCGGCCACCACGACCTGGGCCCGAACCAGGGGCGCAACGCGGGCCGGGTTCACTCGCTGCGTCGTCTCGATCACGACCTGGGCTGTGCGCGAGCGCGGCTCAGATGAGTCACTCGGCCCGAAGCCTTCGACGCTGGGCCGCGTGGTCTCAAAGGCCCAGGTCAGTGCTGCGCCATCCGCGGGCTGCTTGAGCGCACTCCAGCGGGCCGGATCGCTGGGCGCCTGCGGCGGGCGCAGCTTGACGGTGTAGCGGGTGGCCGGCGCGGGATTGTGATCGAACACGAAGACCAGCCGCTCGGGCGTCTGGAAGTAGGCGCGGCCGGGGAGGGCGGGCGAGATCTCGATCCGCGGCAGGCTGTTCGCCTCGCGGACTGCCGACCCGCGATCCGGGTCCGTGGCTTGTCCCAGCGCCACGACGGGAGCGCTGAAGCGCACGAAGATCTCATCCGGCACCCCCGCCTGCTCCTGCGGGCCATACTCGACGATAGAAAAGGGGGCGAGCGGCGTCCCGGCGGCGGTGTTCGGTGCCACCGCGTCCAAGCCGGCTGTCGAACCCGCGGCCGGGATCGACGGGTCCGGTGGCGCGGCGGCCGGCCGGTTGATGAGTGCTGCCAGCCAGCGAACCGTCGACAGTGCCGGGGCTGGCGGACCGGCCGCTGCCGTCGTACCCACCGTCTGCGGCGGCACGCGCGCTGGGGTACTGCAGGTGGCTAGACAGCACAGCGATGCCAGCAGCCAGGCGCGCTGAACCGGTCGCAGCGGTTTTAGGAAGGGGGGCTTGTACGACATGGCTCATTGGACATATCGCACCGCGGGAAGTTCCGTGCACTGCTAAGCCCTCTGAGTTGCTGTGAATCACGCTGGCTCAGCGATCGGCGGCCGGTCCCTGCCCGGGTCCGCGATCGGCGTCCGCGATCGGCGTTCGCGATCGATTCACGCAGCCGCTACAGCCAGTGCGTCAGGTAGCGAAGCAGGAAGCCCAGCGACATGCTGGTCATGTTGACGATGAACGCGACGACAAGGGCGTAGCGCAGGCGAACCGCCCACAAGATCAGGGCCTCGCTGGTCACCGCGAAAGTCTCGGCGGCGATGACCATGGCGACGTAGTGCTCTGCACTGTCGATGATCCGCGGGAAGCCGAACCACACCACCGGATGAGTCAGCAGGCTGCACAGGAAGGCCACGCCGACCCGAAAGGCCCAGCTTAGCGCCGGACGGGGCTGGCCGTCGGCTAGGCGCCCGCGCAGCCAGGGCAGATAGAAGGCCAGGAGGTACAGCGGCACCTCGATGGTCTGCGTGAAGGCGAAGGCGCGGATCCAGCCCGCGACCTCATCGACGAGCTCCACCGGCTGGACTCAGTGCGCCTCGCTACCGCCCGGAATCGGCGACAGCGAAGAGGGCACGGGCTCGCCACGGCGCTGCAAGACTTCCTGCAGCACAAACGCCGCAACCTGGCTGGGCTTGGTCCCCGCCCCGAAGCCGGCATCGAAGCCCAGCTCTCGCGCCAGCTTGTTGTCGATGCGCGGCCCGCCCAGCAGCAGCAGCGTATCGCGCAGGCCCTGGCGCCGCATCAGATCGACCATCTGGCGACTGTTGTCGATGTGCACATCGCGCTGCGTGATGATCTGCGAGACCAGGATCGCATCGGCCGCGACCTCACGCGCCTTGCTGATCAGGACTGCGTTATCGACCTGTGCTCCCAGGTTGTGCGCATCGATCCAGGGATAGGCCTCAAGCCCTTTGTCTCCGGCGTAGCCCTTCATGTTGAGGATCGCGTCGATCCCGACGGTGTGCGCGTCCGATCCGGTGCACGCGCCAACCACCACCAGGCGGCGCTTGAGGCGCGTCTTGATCAGCGTGTTGATGTCTTTGAAGCCCCAGGTCGGCGCCTTGACCTCGGGCACTTCGATGTCGGCGAAGTCGATGACCACCTGGCTTGCGCCGTAGACGACAAAGAAGCTGAAGTCGCTGCCCGCCGACTGCATGGTGGCGATGACGGGATTCTGCAGGCCCAGCCCCTCGACGAAGCGGCGAGCGGCTTCCCGCGCTTTGTCGGATGCCGGCACTGGCAAGGTGAACGAGACCTGAATGCGCCCATCGTCCCTGCGATCGCCGTAGGGCCGAATCGGCTGCCGCATCTTTCCCGAGCTGCTCATCACCCTAAGCCTATCAAGGGCGCGATGCGGTCGACAATCCCCCGTCCGCCCCAGTCCGCGATCGTCCGCGGTCGTACGCTTTACCCCGCCGACTCGGCCCCGACCATGCCAGGTGCCGACCTCGTCGCGCTTCCATCGCGCGCCTCAGCCACCCATAATCAGGGACGATGGAGAATATCTTTCGCACGACACTCAACGATGTCCCGCTCGAGATCGATCTCAGCGCGGGCTCGCTGCTCTTCTTCGGCATCCCAGCCGCCCTGTTCTGGCTCGACCCGTCGCTGTACCGCATGCTGGCGCCGCTGGTGCAGGAAGTCGGGCCCGAGCTCGCGCGGCTGCTCATCGCGCACGAGTCGAGCAAAGGAACGAAGGAGGACTATGAGTTCATGGTCCAGCGCCTGGGCCCGACGTTTGAAGAGGGCTTCCTGGCCTGGGGCCGTGCCGTCGGAGTCGCCGGTTGGGGCCGTTTCGAGCTTCCGATCTTCGACCGCCAGGCCGGCAAGGCGGTGGTTCGTGTGCACAACGCCTGGGAGCTGCGAGCGCAGGGGCAGTCGACGTTTCGCTGGGGATGCCCGTTCCTCAAGGGAAAGATCATCGGCATCTTTAGCCATGCAGTCGGGCGGACTTGTTGGGCGAAAGAGAGCGTGATCGAAGGCCCCGAGCCCGTTGTGGAGTTTGCGATCCATCCCTCGGATGCGACGATCGCCGGCGAGATCGAGCGACTGCGCGACACCGCTCGGGCGCAGAGACAGAGCGAGCTGCAACAGCTAGAGCAGCAGCTCTTTGAAAAGCAGCGCACGATCCTGCAACTTGCGCTCCCCGTCGTCCGGCTTTGGGATGGCATCCTGCTGCTTCCGCTCGTCGGAGACATCGACGTAAATCGCGCCAGCTTGCTCATGGAAAGCACGCTCAACGCCATCACCCAAAACAGCGCGCGGGTGGTCATCCTCGACATCACCGGTGTCCCGCACTTCGATACGCACGTTGCCAACTCACTCATCAGGACGGTCCAGGCAGCCCGCCTCCTGGGCGTCGAGTGCATGCTCGTGGGCATCTCGGCCGAGGTCGCACGCAGCCTCATCCTGCTCGGCATTGACCTCAGCTTCATACAGACTTTTTCGACGCTGGAGTCTGGTCTAGTGCAGGCGCTGGCACGGCAGCATTACCGGATCGTGCGCAGCGATGCCCCGTCGCCGGTTCGGCCTACTCGAATCACCTAGCCTCGCTTCCAGGCGAGCTGCCCCGCCTCCTACCCGCTCCTTCGCAATCCGCCGTAGCCAGCGCCCGCCCCACCACGGTAAGCTCTATACGTGGCGATCCAGCTTCACCGTCGCTATCACATCCTGCGCGTGCTCGGGCGCGGCGGGATGGGGATCGTCTACGGCGCCTGGGACCGCCTGACCGCGCGCGAAGTGGCCCTCAAGCGCCTTCAGCTGTTCCAGCCCGCGGTCGGTGCGAACGTCGCAGGCCACTCGTCAAACCCCACCGAGACCATCCAGCCGGACTCCGCCATGCTCTCGGCGGCGACCGATGGCCTGGCTCAGACCGCCCAGCGGCGAGTCTCCCCCGCGGCACCACCGTGGATCTCAAGCGATAGCAGCCTGCTGAGCAACTCTGGCTCGCAGCCGTCCAGAGCCTGGGGGGCCGAGCCCAGCGATGCGGCAATGGCCACGCCGGCTGACGATGCCGATGGCACCGCTGCGGGGGGCGACGCCGCGGCTGGTCAAGCCGTGGACCCCGCTGCGCGCTCGCCGGCTGGACAGGGACCTGGGGAGGCTCCCGGCGCGCAGTCGCCCATCGCCGAGTCGCAGGTTCTGACACGTGCGTCCTACAGCCGCCGCGTGCAGATGGCCAGCGAGTTTCGCACCCTGGCTTCGCTGCACCATCCCCACATCGTCTCCGTGCTGGCCTACGGCTTCGACGAGAATCGCCAGCCCTACTACGCGATGGAGCTCCTCGAAGCTGGCCGCACCATTCTGGTGGCTGGGGCCCGCGCCTCGCTGCTCGAACGCTGTCGCCTCCTCGCGCAAGTCCTGCAGGCCCTGAGCTATCTACACCGCCACGGGGTCATCCACCGCGACCTCAAGCCGGCCAACATTCTGTGCATTCGCGACTCGGTGAAGATCACCGACTTCGGAATCTCATCGACCACCGAGTCCTGGAGCGTCTTCGCCGGCACGGTGCAGTACATGGCCCCCGAGCTCTTGCAGGGCCTGCCGGCCACCGTCGCCTCAGATCTTTATGCCGTCGGCATCGTCGCCCATGAGCTCTTGTGCGGCAGCTTTCCGTTCCGCAGCAGCAGCATGTCCGCCCTTCTTGCCGACGTCCTTGGCCCCGACGGAGAGACCTATCTGCCGCCGCGCGCACGGCGTTTCTTGGAGCTGCCGCGAGCCATCTCCAAACCGGTCCGGGTCTCTCGCGATCAGGCCTACTTCGTCCCGCGCGAGCCCGACGAACTGCCCGCGCTGCGCGATCTGCCCAGCGGCCTGGCGAACCTCATTCGTCGCTTGCTGTCACGCGACCCCGCAGCGCGGCCGCCCAGCGCTGAAGCCACCCTGGCCGATCTGCGCGCGGCCTGTGACGGTCAGCTGGTCCTAGAAGAGAGCGCCAGCATCGACAGCTTCCTGCAGGCCGCCCCGCTCGTCGACCGTCCGGAAGAACAGCATCGCCTGATGAGCCTATTTTCGTCGGCGAGCGATGGGCACGGCGCCCTCCTTTTGGTCGGCGGTGAGAGCGGCGTCGGCAAGAGCCGCCTGATGGAAGAGTTCCGCGCCCAGGCCATGGTGCGCGGCGCCACTGTCTTGCACGGCCAGGCTCAGCCCTCCGCCGGCATGCCCTTTGAAGTCTTCATCGAAGTCCTGCGCGAGCTTGCCGCCTACAGCGTGCTCGACGATCAGGAAGCCGCGATCCTCTGTTCGCTGATCCACGATCTGCCCGCCGTCCTAGAGCGCCCCATCCCCGAACTCAGCACCCAGGGTACCGACGGCACCGGTGACCCCAGCGCCCCCCTCAACGAGCAGCGCCTGCACTCGACCATCGAAGCGCTTCTCATGCGCTGGGACGAGCCCCTCGTCATCGTCCTCGAAGATCTCCACTGGATCGATCCCAGCAGCCTCAAGCTCCTGCGCCGCCTCTCTGAGCTTGCCGGCAGCCGCCCCCTGCTCATCGTCGGCACCTACCGCGACGACGAGCGCCCCCAGCTCACCACCGAGCTCGCCCTCGCCCAAGTCATGCCCCTCGGCCGCATGTCCAAATCCGGCACCGCCGCCCTCTGCGCCGCCATGCTAGGCCAAGCCCACACCACCCCCGAGCTCGTCAGCAGCATCTATCAGGAGACGGAAGGGAACCCCTTCTTCATCGTCGAGGCGGTGCGGATGTTGGCGGAGGAGGCGGGGGCTTTGTCGGCGGTGCGGACGCCGGATTTGTTGCGGGAGTATGTGCCGGGGAGTGTGCGCAGCGTGTTGCGGCGGCGGCTTAATCGGGTGCCGATGTGGGTCGAGCCGACGCTTTACATGTTGGCGGTGGCGGGGCGCGATATCGACTTGCGATTGCTGCGGACGCTGGAGGCGGATCCCGAGGCCTGGCTAGAGGCGGGGGCGAATGCTTCGGTGCTGGTGGTGCGCGAGGGGCACTGGCGCTTTGCGCATGACAAGCTGCGCGAGGAGCTCTTGTCGCAGCTGGGGCCGGAAGAGAAGCAGGCGCTGCACCTGCAGGTGGCGATTACGCTGGAGCGCTCGACGCAGGATGCGCGGGTCATGGCGGCGGCGCTGGCCTACCACTATCACGGTGCGAACCAGCCGCTGCGCGCGGCCCAGTACGCCGAGATTGCGGGTGAACAGGCTCTGTCGGCGGGGGCGCTAGGCGAAGCGGTGCGGCTGCTCGTCGCGGCGCTAGAGCATCAGGGGCAGGTCGATGAGCCGGCGGCGATCAGCCCGCTGTCGCGACTGCGGACGCTGCGCCTGCTGGCCACGGCCTACGCCGGGCTGGGGCGTCATTCCGACTGCGTGCGCACCGTGGGCCTGGCCCTGCACGAGCTTGGGCGGCCTTTTCCGCCGGAGCCAGGGGCGGTGCGCCGCGCGATGCTCCTCGCGCTGTGGAGTGAGGCTCAGCGTCGACTGCGCACTGCGCCCCTTCCTGACTCGACCTCGCCGGAGATTCGGCGCGAGTTCCTGCGGCTATGGCTGGCCGGCAGCGAAGCGTTCTTTGCGCTGGGTGATACCGAGCGCGGTTTTCTGGGCGCGCTGTGGGCGCTGGATGCGGCCGAGCGCCTGGACGATGCCGCGATGCAGGCGCTGTACGGTTCGCTCATCGGCTTGGTCTTCGAGATGGCGGGACTCCCGTTCATCAGTCGTGGTTATCAGCAGCGGGCGGCGTATTACCTGGAGCGCAGTCACAGCCCCCAGACCGAGCTGCGCATCTTGCGCATGCAGGCGCTGCTACAGGTGCTGCGCGGCAACTATGCCGTGGCGCTGCGCATGCACGCCGAGTGCGCGGGGCGGGCCTACCAGATTGGCGACGACCACGCCTGGCTGGTCTGCCAGCAAGTGCAGAGCGCCATGTACTTCTGCTGGGGGGCGCACAGCCGGGCCGAGGATTTGCTCACGGCGGTGCTATCCGTCGCCGAGAACAAAGGCATCAAGCGCTACGCCATGTCGGCGCGCTTGCTGCAGGTCGCGCTGTGGCTGCGGCGTGGGCGTATCGAGCCCGCTGAGGCGGGTCTCAAAGCCGCGCTGACCGAGGCCGGATCAGAGGCCGAGGAGCCGTTTATGCACGTCGCGGCACAGTCGCTGCAGGCTCGCCTGTGGTTCGTGCAGGGGCGCCCTGCCGAGGCCTATGCCCGCGTGGTTGCGACCTGGCCGGATATGCGGCCCATCAAGGTGGGGATGCCGACGCTGCTCGAGGTGCGCTACACCCTTCTCGACATCGTCCTGAGCTTGCACGAAGAGCGCGATCTTTCGGCTCGTCGCAGCGGCCTGGGCCTGGCTGAAGAGATGGTGCACGACCTCCTGGCTCTGGCCCGACGCATTCCCTACTTCGAGCCACGGGCGCGGCTGTGTCTGGCGCGGCTGCAGTGGCTGCGCGGCGCTCCCTCCGACCTTCGGCAGGCGCTCGCGAACCTGCGCGAGGCCCTGCGCCTAGCGCAGCGCTTTGGCATGCTCTACGACGAAGGGCTGGCGCACTCGTATCTCGGCTTGATCGCGGCGCATGCCGGGGGCCCCTACTCGGCGCCGATCAGCCCCAGCGAGTCTGGCCCCGTCGTTCCGCCCTGGCGTCCGCAGATCCTGGGCGGCAAGGTGCACTGGCCGCCAGCCCAATCGCACCTGCAGCTAGCGCGCGATCTCTTGCATGGCATCGCCTCGCCGCACGAGCAGCGGCGGATCAGCTCGGCGCTCGTGCTCCTGTCACGCCGGGGGCGGGGCAGCTAGCGGCAGCGCTCAAGCGCGTTCTCTCCCGAGCCTTCGCCCACCCATTGTGCGGACACTGCCGGTCGGGCAGCCGTCGGGGCAGGGCGCTATCAATCAACACCAGGCTTAGGGTACGTAGCGCAGGATGGCGGAGTTGTTCCCAAGCAGATAGGCGGCGGTGTCGTTGACGATGACGCCCGCCTGCAAGTCGAGGTTGGTTCCTGAGTCCTGTAGCTGGCAGGTCGCGCTGCCGGTGCTGCAGTTGAGCAGCGCGCCTTGCGTCCCAGCCGCAAAGAAGTTGGCGGCGGTGGGCAGGCCAAAGACCGCGCGCAGGTTCGAACCGGTGATCGCGGGGGCGGTGATGCACTTATAGGGCGTGGTGGTGGTGCTGCAGCGCAGGACGGTGCCGTTCGCGCCTACGCCCCAGATCGTGCTCTGATTTCCTGCCCACCCCCGAGCGAGCTCCTGAGCAGGGCTTTGCAACGTGTCAAACTCGGCACAGCCGGTCGTGGTGCACCGGAGCACCGTGGGGTGAAGAGCCGAGGGGGGACCGCTGTCTAGGGTCGAGCCGACGGCGAAGATCGCGCTGCTGTTCAGCACGCCGGTGTGGTTCAGCGTAAGCGTAGCGGACGCGGTCTTGTTGAAGATCCCGCTACAACCACTACCATTCCATTGCGTGACAGGGGTGTTGTTCGACCCGACGGCCCAGACCGACGTACTGCTGAGGCCAACCACGCTCCTGAAGTCGGAGGTGGTCGGCAAGACTCCGCACAGATTTGTGCAGAGCCCATTATTGCTGCACTTCCGAAGCTGTCCGTTGAGTCCAGCTGCGACGATGAAGCCGGGGTCAGCGGCCCAGACCCCGGTCAGCGCGGAGCTGCCTTGAATGGGAAATACCGTGCAGACTTCGGTCGTGTCATCGCAGCGGAGGATGGTTCCTCCTCCTCCGACCGCGTAGATGTTTTGCAGATCGACAGCGAAGACATCGTTGAGGTTCTGGGCCGAATTCGACCGAAAGCGCGTGCAGCGATTCAGGGAGGCCGAACAGCGATACACAACCCCTACGTCACCGACGGCGTAGACATGGTCTGGGTCCAGGGCATAGGTCGCGTTGAAGCGCTCGGGGGGGCCGGGGGAGAGCGTCTGGCAAGAGGCGCTGGTGTCACTGCAGCGCAGCAGGATTCCCCCCGTACCCACCGCGTAGATGTTCTGTCCATCTGGGCCCCCGACGGCACTTAAGAACTGACTGGTGCCCGCGGGGAGTGGTTGACAGCCCGTGCCATCCAGCGCACAGCGAAACAGGGCACCTTGGGCGCTGCCCACAAGATAGATCTTGCCGTTGCTGCGTCCCCAGATCTGGTTGAGTCCGCCGGTCGTCGGTGTCGCGATCAGGGGACAGGTCGTGCTGCCCGCGCTGCAGCGATACAGCGTGCCGTTCATTCCCGTGAGCAGGACGTTGTTCGCATCGCTACCCCAGACGGACGTAAACGAAGTCGACGGGTTGGGCGTCAGCACCGTGCAGCTTGTCGAGCCGACCGCGCAGCGCACGATGCTGCCTGTGCTGCCGACGGCGTAGATGTTGTTGCGATCCTGGGCCCAGGCCGCTTGCAGATAGGACGTGGTTCCCGACGTAAGCGCGCTGCAGGCCGTGCTGCTGCTGCCACAGCGCAGGATCGTCCCGGTTTGGCCGACGGCGAAGACATTTTCAGCGTCGATCCCCTGTACGCTGGTGAAAGAGCTGTTGGTGTTGGTGGTGAGCTGCTGGCAGCTCTCCGCGATGCAGCGCACGATCACGCCAATGTCTGCGACCGCAAAGATATGGTCGGCATCGCTGCCCCAGACCGCCGCGAACTTTCGGCTAACCAGGCCAGCGGCGAGTGTGGAGCACGTGCCGGTGTTGGCGCTGCAGCGCAAGATCGTCCCGCTCTCTCCGACCAGGTAGACGTGATCAGCGTCCGCGCTCCACGCATCCGTGAGGGCTGCGGTGGTTCCCGAGCGCAGCGCACGGCAGGTCGGCGCGCCATTTCCGCACAGCAGCAGGGTCCCATGATCGCCGTAGACCACGGTGCGCATCGCATCGACGGCCCGGGCACCGCGCAGGCTGTTGCCTTGCGGCAGGGGATTCTGAAAGCACCAGCCATCTGGACTGCAGGTCGAGTCCACAAAGCTCGCCTGCACGGTGCGCGGCTGCTGCATCACCAGATTGCAGGGCACACTCAGCGGACCGCCGCAGTCCGTCCCCCACAGCGAGGCATAGCTCTTGGGCATCGACACCGCGGACAGCCCAATCGTGCTGCCCTGCAGATAGTCAAGCTGGCAGCGGTCGGTGCACTGCTGCTGCGTCATCCCATCGCTGGCCGTCACGGTGCCCGATCCGATGACCTCGATATTGACCGGGCACTTTCGCCGTCCCATGGCGTCTACCGGCTGCAGCGTCACCGGTGCGTCAAAGGCCACGGCCGCGCCCGAGGTAACCACGCTGGTGGTGCCAGTGCTCACCTTGCACTGATCGGTTGCCAGAGCGGCGACGCGAATCTGCACCGAGCCGCGCTGATCCTCTTGGTTGGGCAGGCGCACCGCAAAGCGCGCGAGGTTGTTCGTCACTTGGAACGGCGGCAGCACGACCCGGGCATCCAGCGAGACATCGACCGCGAGCGCCTGCACGTCGGGCGTTAACCCATCGACACTCACCGTGATCAGGAGGTGTTCGGCGGGCGCGCAGCCAGAAAGCAGAAAGAGTGCGAAGAGGAGGCCGTACAAGCGAGCCATACGATCGAAGAAGTGCATGCGAGTCTCCTAAGAATGAAAGGTCTTCATGGCCTCCGTGCCCTTGGGATCCGCTTCAGAATTTCAGATCGACGACCATGATTCCGTCGGGCGCTGTCGGCTCTCCAGGTGGGCGTAGCGCGATTCCCACGCCGACTCCGGTGGCGACCACGGCAGCGCCCGCACCGATGGCCAGCCAGAACCACCATTTCTTGTAGATGGGCTTTGGCGGCTCGGGTGCCGCTGGGCCGTTCGCCGTCCGCTTCTGGGCTTCTTGCTCGGCGAGCAGCGCCACGATCTCGGCCCGATACCCCTCGACTTTCTGTCGCAGATCGGTCGGCTGTTCGGGCTGCCGGAGGAACTTTTCATAGCTCTCCAGCGCCTGCGCATGACGACCCAGTCGCTGCAGCATGCGTCCGATGTTGATGAGCAGCCAGGGGGCCGGGCGCCGGGCATAGGCCTTCTGATACTCGACGAGCGCGGCTTCAAACAGGTTGGCCTGCGACACCTCGCGAGCGCTGTCGTAGTGCGCTTTGCAGATCGTGTCAGACAGGCAGATGTCCGCCCCGAGCGGCGGCTCACCAGCCTGCGCCGCGGTCGATGCCAACAGCCAGAGCCCGCCCAAAAACGCCAGGAGGGCAGCGCTGGGTGCGGGGGAACGATGGGCAGATGGATACGTCAACATGCAAGTCGCTGGGCCCTGGTCAGCCTGCAAGAGGAAATCGGAATGCCTATCCAGACTCGCGCGACACCCCGTCCGCCACGTTGCTCGGGGGGAACCAACCGGAAGGTCGCTCCCTCCTCCCCTCCGTCCTCTGTGGGGGACCTAGCGACGATCAGAACAGGCACTATCACGGTAAGGATTATCTTAGACCGATGCTGGCCGACGGGGGACGATTTCCGCTGTCGGCGGCTCCCAAGAGCGGTCGCGGGCGAGCAATGGGAACGGAAAGTAGGAATGAATCGCCGAGATCACAGCCCAATGGGCAGATAGGCTGGCCCGTGGTTAGCCACACAGCGGGCCCTCTTGCCAGGGCTAGATATTCAATCTAGGCAGGCAGCAAGCGCCCGAGGCCGATGCGCAGGAAGCGATCGAGCGGCTCGCCGCTGCGGGTCACCTTCATCATCAGCAGCGCGCCTTCCCAGCCGTCGATGAGGAACGCGGCGAGCTCGTCGAGGTCGACATCGCCGGCGAGCTGACCTTGCGTCTGCGCTTCGCGTAGGCAGTCGACCAGGCGGTGTCGCCAGCGCGCAAAGAGGGTCGCCAGGGCCGCGCGGGCTTTGCCTGGCCGGTCGGGTAGCTCCTGGCTGAGCAGGCCGAGCAGGCAGCCCCCGGTCCATTTGCGATCGCGATAGTGGCTGCGCAGGGCGTTGAAGTAGGCGCCCAGTCGGGCCAGCGGCGGCAGGCGGTCGTCCGTCAGAAAACGATCGAGCATCGGCAGGTGCCCCTCGTAGTAGAACTGGGCCGTCGCCAGCGCGAAGCTCAGCTTGTCCTCAAAGTGGTGATAGAAGGACCCGCGGGGGACGCCAGCCCGCTCCAGGATGGCGCTTGTGCCCACGAAGTCATAGCCCCCTTCAAGGAAGAGATCGACGCCAGCGCGCAGCAGCGCTTCGCGGGTGTCTCGCCGAGCTGTCATGGCGCGCAGCTTAGTGCCTCCGGTGCCAGATGAGAAGCCACTGCGCGGCCTACCTCCCTGCAGCCAACTAGACCAATATGTCTAATTGGGTAGTTGCCGGGGCGCCCAGCGGCCTCCCCCATCACCTCAGGTGCTCCTTCAGGTGGGCGACAACTAGATCGCTGGCCTGTGCCACCAGGGCCGGGTCGTCGTAGAAGTCGACCTGCCCGCGCGAGGTCAGCCAGTGAAGCTGCTTGGGTCCGGCCAGCGCTGCGTGGAAGCGCCGCGCCCAGGCGGGTGACAGTGCGGTTTCGGAGTGGACCATCGCCATCGGCACGTGCAGTCGAGGCGCCGCTGGTTGGACGTCAAAGGTCAGGAAGTGCTCGCGCGACATCACGGCAAAGGCGTTCTGGTAGTTCGGATGGGCCGCGCGTCGGGCGTAATAGTCGAAGGTCTCTTGCAGGGTCATCGCGGCATCGCCCTCGGTCGCGGCAGCGGGGATGGTCAGCACCTGGCCAGTTTGTTCATAGTGCAGGCGTGCGGCGACACCTTGGTCTACTTTGGCCTGGAAGGCCGCGGGATCTTTGCCCCGCAGCTCCGCTACGTCGCGGTAGTAGCCCACCACGCCAGCGACCGCCTTGATGCGCGGATTGTCCACCGCCGCCCAGACGACATAGCCCGTGCCGAGGCAGACGCCGACTGCACCGATGCGTTGGCCATCGATCTGCGGGTGCCCGGCCAGGGCTTCGGCTGCGGCCCGCAGGTCCTCGATCTTGTGCCGGTAGAATTCGTACTGGCGCGGCTGGCCACCGCTCTCGCCGTAGTGGCGCGGGTCAATGGCCAGGGCGGCGATCCCGCGCTCGGCCAGGGCGCGGGCATAGACCCCGGTGACCTGTTCTTTCACGCTGGTCATCGGCCCACCGACGATCACCGCCGGGTGGGGACCGTCGAAAGAGGGCAGAAACAGGTCTCCGACCACGGCATCACCTGAGACCACAAACTGCATGCGCTGGGGCTTCATAGTCCCAGTATACGCCAACTAGACTGATTAGTCTGATTCACGCGATGGCCCGGCGCGCCGGCAAGCGGTGCTGGCTTGGCGACCGGGCGTCACCTGAGGTACGCGGTCAAGCCGACGCCCACATGAAAGATCGTCGCCACGTAGGACGGCTGAACTTTCCAGAAGGGCACGGCGGCCTGCAGGCTAAGTCCGACGTACTGGCTGAACCGATAGTCGAACTTGAGCAGGGTGCCCGAGTTGAGCAGGCCATAGTTGTCGCTCACCTGCCGATCGATCCCCAGATCGGGGCGGACCAGCGAAGCCTGACTAAAGACGTGGGTCCAGCCGCCGAACAGGTGCAGCCCAAGGCTGGCGCGACGGCGAACGCCCAGGTGAAAGCTGTGACCAACGGTCAGCCATAGATTCAACCGCTGCGCGTCGTTGGTCTGTCCAGGAGCGGTGCCGTACTGCAGCGCCATCGGCTCATCTTGAAAACCAACGAGGGCACCGAAGTTGAAGGTGCCGGTCGCAAGCCGCGTGTTCCAGATCGACACCAGCCCCACGCCATGCACCTGAGCACCCAGCGCCGAGTAAGCACCGATGCCATAGGTGAAGGTTGCATCGACGGTGGCGTGAACCGTGCCGGCTGGTTCGCCTCCCGGGGGGATTCTGATCTCGGCAGCTTGCACAGCGTGCGCGCCGAGGAGCGAGAGCAGCCCGAATCGCAGGATCTGCTGGTTCATGGCCCACCTCCTTGGAACACGAAGGCGAGCCCCTGCGCGATGCAGGGCGAGATGACTCCCCCGTGGTCGGTGTCCGAGATCGCCGTCGAGAGCTGGAGATCGGGATAGTGCGTGGACAGGCGGGCCGACGTCTCTTGAAACGCTAGCTGCTGGACTGCCCCGTCATAGCGGGCGATCTGGTAGTGCAGTCGAAACGGCAGGGACGATGTCGTCGCCGAGAGCTTCCCCTCTTCCACGAGAAGACGGTCGGGATCTTTGAGCGGTGGACCCGGGTCGCAGGCCAGAAAGCCGCGAAACGGCGGACTTGCCTCGCGCGCGGTGGTGTACAGCGTGTAGAGCGCGACGAAGCCACCCAGCGAGTGACCGGACAGCGCGCGTGCGCTGGGGTCCGTGCGATACTTGCCGTCGATATGTGGAATCAGCTCTTGGCGGATGAAGAGCAGAAACCGGTCGATGCCGCCCGGCTGTCCACTATCGAGCACCGTCACGTAGTCGCGCGAGCGGCCCTGCTTACCGCCCAGCAAGGGGTCGCCGTAGGGATAGCCGATGCCGACGACAATCGTCTCGGCGATCGCGCCCTGCGCGGCCAGGTTCGAGGCGTGGCCGGCGGCGATATCAAACTGTGGGCCAAAGCTCGTCGCGTCGAGCTGAAAGGCCACCGGGTAGCGGCGGGCCGGGTCGGTGGCGTAGCTCGGCGGCAGTCGCACCAGGATGCGGTAGGTATCGCCGACGTGGGTGGACGGAAGATCTTCCTGATCCACTTGGCCGGTGATCGGCGGGGGGTTGCTTGCGCAGCCTTCCACCAGCGCGGAAAACAGCCAGGCGAGCAGCCAGGCTGCCCGCGAGTTGACCAGCATCATGCTTCGCCTCCGCTGAGAACATGCCTGTTGTGGGCCCATCGCTGTCTGAATCATGGAGCGCGGTGTGGCGCGCAAACTTGACCGATCGCGCAAATCAACCGAGGCGCACGTCCGTCCAGCGGACGAACCACTGAGGCTGTCGGTGCGGTCTGATGCGCTGGCCATCCTGGCCAACGACCTCGGGGCAAGCGGACCTGCGCTCGCTGCGGGGAGTCCGCCCGAGGGCCGTGCACCCCTGGATGCGGCGAGCCCAAGCGCAGGAGCAAGAGTCGGTGAGCTGTTGGCAAGCGGGGCACCGCGTCCTTCCGCTGTTCAGATCTTCGCGGCGTATGACCAGGCCGTGGAGCGCAGCGGCGATCCCTGGCTGGGTCTGCGGCTTGGTGCCGCCCGCGGGCCGGAGTGGCTTGGCCCGCTGGGAATTGCTCTGGGCAACATGCCGACCTTGCGGGCCTGCATTGAGCTGGCGCAGCGCCTCATTGGCATGCTGGTCGATGGGCAGCGCCTAGAGCTGCACGGCGACCTCCTGCGCCGACGCCTCGTCACGACGCTGCCCGCCGGACTTCCGCCCGCTGGTGCGCTGGTCGTGCTGCAGTCGTCGGTGGTGCTGATGGCCAATCTGTTCGACGCCTACGTCCGACCCGGGCTGTGGCCGCTGTCGCTGTGCTTTGCCTGCCCGCCTCCCCCGGTCGATCATCCATCGCGGGCTGAGCTGAAGCGCCCCGGGCGCCACCTGCAGTTTGGGGCAGACCACTTTGGCCTGGAGTTTCCTGCTTCCTACCTGGACCTCGTGCCGCACGCAGCGTCTGCATCGCCCGAGCATCAGCGCCTGGTTGCCGAGCTGGAAGCGGAGCAGCAGCGCCTGGAAGCGAGCCGCAAGATCGAAGACCGGCTGCAGTGCCGACTGCTATCCGTACTGGCGCTGCGACCACAGCTTGGCGAGGTCGCGCGCAGCCTGGGCATGTCGCCGCGCTCGCTGCAGCAGCATCTGGCGGCGCAGGGCCAGTCGTTTCAGTCCGAGCTGGCTCGGCTGCGGCTTCACGTCGCCCGCCAGTACCTCACGCGGACCCGCGTGTCTTTGGCCACGATTGCTGTGCACCTGGGGTTCCAGAATCCGGAGACCTTCAGCCGCTTCTTCCAGCGAGCCATGGGAGAGTCACCGCGACGATATCGCCAGCGCTCGTGTGCCCCGCGGAGCTGAGCCCGACCCGCCAGATCGTTCGCCAGATCGTCCGCCAGATCGTCCGCCAGATCGTCCGCCAGATCGTCCGCCAGATCGACGGGACCCAAGGTCGCTCACGGCGACCTGGCTGGGGTCTGTATGGGAATGTGTTTTCTGGCCCCGGGGGAATGCGGCGGTCTGCTGAAAACGCCCCGTTTCCCGAGGGTGAGCTCGGCAGGCTGCGGCTGCGAAGCGGGGGATGGGCCAGATTCCCGGCTGGCTCGCGCGACGACGGTTCCCGCTCGCCGGGTGGCGCGGTATAGTTGCAGGGATGGGTAGTCCGCCCACGAGCATTGGCCCCTACCAGGTCATCCGAAAGCTGGGTGAAGGCGGGATGGGGGCGGTCTTTGAAGCGATGAACCCCGCGATCGAGCGGCGGGTCGCGCTGAAGGTCCTGCATGCGCAGTACGCCAGTGACCCCAGCTACGCCGAGCGCTTTTTTAACGAGGCGCGGGCGGTCAATCGCGTCGATCATCCCGGGCTGGTGCAGATCTCGGATCACGGCCGCACCGAGGACGGTACCGCCTATCTGGTGATGGAGCTGCTCAAGGGCGAGACGCTGGACAAGCGCATCCAGAAGCAAGGCGCCGCGATGTCGCCGGGAGAAGTGGCGCGGCTGGGCTTTCAGATCGCCGACTCGCTGGCCGCGGCGCACCAGAAGGGCATCATCCACCGCGATCTCAAGCCCGAGAACGTGATGATCGTGGCGGATCCGCACGTCGCGTTTGGTGAGCGGACCA
>DAORCZ010000013.1:0-21011 GCA_035345735.1 Pseudomonadota bacterium
GCAGGCGGTAAGGCAGGCCGGGGCGGGACGGGTGCACTGGGTGCTGACGCTGCGCTCGGACTACGAGCCGCACTTCAGCGAGCTTCTGGCCGGCGGCCAAGAGGAGTCACCGCGCTACGTCGTGCCACCACTCAGCCGCGACGAGCTGCGCGAGATCATCGAGGGCCCGGCCGCTGAACGCGCGCTGTTCTTCGAGCCCGCCAGCTTGGTCGATCAGCTGCTCGATGAAGTCGCCGATCTGCCGGGGGCGCTGCCGCTTTTGTCATTTCTGCTGAGCGAGATGTATCGCGCCTCGATTCGCCGACCGCGCGATCGCACGCTGTCGGAAGCCGACTACAAGAGCCTGGGTGGGGTCAGCGGTGCGCTGTCGCAGCGGGCCGATCGGCTGTACGAAAGCTACGCCACGCCCGAGGAGAAAGAGGCCTTCCGCTACCTGATGCTGCGCATGGTGGCCCCCGGCGAGGTGGCCCGCCAGCGCGTGCTGGACAGCGAGCTTCGGTTTCCCGACAAGACGACCGAGGCGCAGGTTGCAACGATTCGCGATCACCTGATCCGCGAGCGGCTGCTGCTGTCGGATCGCGATCCGCAAGGGCGCACGTTCTACGAGCCGGTGCACGACAAGCTGGTGCTGGGCTGGCCGCAGCTGTCGCAGTTTCTGATGGCCGATCGCGCGCACCGCATCCAACAAGAGCTGCGTGAGGCCGCCGGGCGGTGGCAGGACAGCGGTCGCTCACGATCGCGCCTGTGGCTGAGCGATCCGCTGCTGCCGCAGGCGCTGGACGAAGCCCGTCGAGCCCCGCGACGCTTTAACTGCATCGAGTCGGAGTTTCTGCAGGCCAGTCAACGGCTGCAGCGCGGGGCCTATGGCCTGCTGGGCGTCGGGCTGCTTTTGGCGCTGGCCCTGTTCGGCATCATCGCCGTCCAGCAGCGGCGACGCGCCAGCGAGATGCACGAAAACCTGCAGAGCACTCGCGTTGAGCTAGGACGTCGTGAGCTCTTGGCAGGCCACCCGGGCGAGGCGCTGGAGGCGCTGCAGCAGGGCCTGCAAGACGGTTCGCCGGATCCATCACTGCGCTACCTCATCGCAGATGCGGGACGCTTCCTGCAGCTCGATCAGCCAACCTTTGCGGCCAAGCCGACCGGGGGGCTGCGGATGGGCAGCGACAGCTTCAGTCCCGACGGACGGCTGCTCGTCGTGCCCAGTGCTGGCCAGGCGGCGCGCGTCTACGACACGGCAAGCGGCCGCTTGGTGCATGAGCTGATCGGCCAGAGCGAAGAGATCGTCACCGCCCGCTTTAGCTCAGACGGGCGGCTGATCATGACCTGCGGCGAGGGGCCCAGCGTCGTGCTGTGGGACACGAGCAGCGGACGACCGCTGCGCAGCCTGCAGGGTCACACCGGAGCCGTCCTGTCCTGTGCCTTCAGTGCCGACAACACGCGGGTGGCAACGGGAGGCAGCGACCTGACGGTGCGCATCTGGGACACCGCAAGCGGCCGCCTGCTGACGACGATCTCGCGCAGCAAGCCGGTGGCGACGGTGCAGTTCTCGCCCGGGGGCGATGCCGTGCTATCGCGGGCGCAGAGCGGCAGTGCGCGCCTCGCCGACGTGCAAACGGGGAAAGAGATCAGTGACCTGGTGAAGGCCCACTGTACAGCCATCCACGCCGAGTTCTCCCCCGATGGCAGCTCGCTGGTGACGGTGTGCCTTGAAGGGCAAGTGTATCTGTGGAATTCGCGCGGCGGCGAGCCACGCGAGCTAGCCGGCAATCTGGCGCTGCACGCTACGTTTAGCCCCAATGGCGACTGGGTCGCGACGGCGGGGCGGGATCGCGTGGCCCGGCTGTTTGAAGCCCGCACCGGCCGCGAGGCGCTGGTGTTAAGCGAACACAAGAGCCTGATCTCGTGCACGGCCTTCAGCCCTGACGGCCGCCGCTTGATTACCGCCAGCGCCGATGGAACTTCGCGCATCTATGACAGCCGAACCGGCGATCCCCTGGCGGTGCTGCCGGGACACGAGGGCTCGGTCGAGCTGGCCGGTTTTGCCGCCAACGGTCGCCAGGTCTTCACCGTCAGCTCGGATCGTCGAGTCCGGCTGTGGCGCCTCGAAGCCGGGCGGATCCGGCGCATCCTGCCGCTTGGCATCCAGCCCAAGGCGGCGGCGGTTCGCCCCGATGGCCTGCGCATCGCCGCGGCCGTGCTCGACGGGGCGGTGCAGATTTCCGACGGGCAAGACGGCCGACCGCTCGCCAGCCTGGGCTCGCCCGAGGGCAGCTCGGCGACGCACCTCCTGTTCAGCCCCGATGGCCGCTATCTGGCGACGGCCAGCGTCGATGGTCGACTGCGCGTGCTCGATACCACAACCGGGGAGGAGAAGTTTCAGTTCACCGTCGCCGGTGCCTTGCTGTACATCGCCTTTCAGCCCCACGGCGATGAGCTGGCGTTGGCTTCCAGCGACGGAACCGTCTATCTGGTTTCACTGGCCCAGCGCAGCATCCGGCAGCAGATCACGGCCAGCGACGACATCGTGTACTGGGTGGCCTACAGCTCGGATGGCACGCGCCTGGCCAGCGGCGGCAAGGGCAACGGCGTCAAGATCTGGCGCGCGGCTGATGGGAAGCTCCTGCGCGAACTCACCGGCAGCGGCGATCTGATGACACACGCCGCCTTCCATCCGCACAGCACAGATCTCGCCGTCATCAGTGGCTCGGTGCTGCAGATCTGGGACAGCGAGACGGGCCAGAGCCGGCCGTCCCTGCGCTCAGGTGGCGGTGCGCTTGAGCTTGTGCAGTACAGCCCCGATGGGAGCCGCATCCTCGCCGCCGACTTCGACGGCGATCTCCAGATCTGGGAGACCAGTCAGGGGCGCCTGCTCTCCACCCTGCCGGCGACCAACCAGCGCTTCCTCGCGGTGTTGTTTTCCCCCGATGGCCAGCAGATCTTTTCGGTCAGTTCGGATGGTCTGGCCCGCCGCTTCGAGGTCGCTGCGACGGCGCAGACACCGGTCGCGATCGCCACCCTGGTGAGCTGTCGTCAGTCTGCCCCCCGCCGGGCGACCCGCGACGGGGGCCCGCCCGCCCCCGCCTGTTCGCCGACCGACGCTTCCGCGACGTCGCCCGCCCTGCTTCGCACGCCCCATGGCGACCGCTTAGATGGCCTGTGGGCTGGCATCTGGGCCCTGCGCGGCCAGCGGCGCGAGACGGCGCGGGCCCACTTTTCCCGCGCCCGCAGCGACCTGACGGAGTATCGCGATGGGCTGGGCCTGGCGATGCTGACCCTGGCGGAAGCGCTGCTACTCGACGATGCCAGCCGCCGGGAGGCCGCCTGGACGCAGATCCCGGCGCTGATTGCCGGGGGGGGTGCCGACCCCGCAAGCCAGGTCGCAAGCTACCAAGCCCTGGCCGAGTTCGCCGAGCGTACCCTCGACCGCGCCGATGCCACCCGCTTCTGCTACGAGCAGCTTCGGCGACTGCAGCCCAGCGACCCCCGCTTCCAGCTGGAGCTACAGGCCCATCGCGTCATCAGCGGCCAATTCGCGCAGGCGCTCGCCGATGGCGAATCCGCATTCCAAGCGCTGGCCCCCCACCCCGGCCTGCGCGACGCGCGGAAGGTGTTCTTGTGGGCCCTCCTGTGGACGGCCGCCGTCTTCCAGTCCGATGACGCGGCGCAGGCGCTGTGGGCCCGTCGCCTGCTCTCGGCCTACGGCCAGCTCCCCGACGGGGCCCTCGATCTGGCCGATCTGCCGGATCAGCTGCGCCGGCTGCTGGCCAACGACACCTCGGAGCTCGTGGGGATCGCGGCGCGTCGTCGCGTCCTCGATCTATGGGAAATCATGAAGGATAAAAAGACCTTTAATCGCGCCCAAGACTTAAGCGACTTACTAAATACAAAATAATTACCAACTAATCATTGAATGTTTTCCATCAACCTCATTCCTCGATAGGATCGATCACATGCGCTGCCCTCCCCTGCTGGCCTGTCTGTTCGGCGCGGCCCTGCCTGCCCTGGGGCCATCACCCGCCATCGCCAAGATCTGCAACCCCGCCGGCTTCTGCATCGAGCACCCCAGCCCCGTCGGACACGATCTGTGGGGGGTGTGGGCCGCTCGCCCGGATCGCTTCTACGTCGTGGGCAGTCACGGCACCGCCCTGCGCTGGGATGGCGCACAGGTCGAGGGCAGCTTTGGCCTGGCCGGGGGCGCCGCCCTGCGCGCCGTGTTCGGGGTCGCAAGCGGCGGCGGCGAGACCGTCTTTGCCGTCGGTGATGCCGGCACCGCCCTACGCTTTGACGGCCGAAGCTGGCAGCCGCTGCCGACCGGCAGCCGGGCCAACCTGGTGGCAGTCTGGGCCAGCGATGCCGCGCACGTGCTGGCCACTGGCACCGACGGCACCCTGCTGCGCTTTGATGGCCAAGCCTGGCGCGCCATCCCCTGCGGTACCAAGGAGCACCTCGACAGCGTCCATGGCTGGGGCCGCACGCGCGCCTTCATCAGCGGACGACACGGCACCCTCTTGCAGTACGACGGCACGAGCTGCACTCCCGTCAAGCACGGCGTCGGCGGACGCCTGTCGTTCGGCGGCGTCTACGGCGACCGCCCGGATCAGGTCATGGTGGTCGGCACCCCCACCCTGCGCTTCGATGGCAAGACCTGGAAAGAAGACCCCAGCAGCGAGCTCATGAGCGAGGGTCTGACCGGCAGCCCCGGCAGCCCGCTCCTGTCCTGGCGCTTCGATCGCACACTGCGCCACGACGGCAAAACCTGGACCCCGTTTTGGAGCGGCCACCCCACCGTCCATGCCTGGGCCATCCCGCGCCCCGGTACGGCGCTGGGTGTCGGCGGCGGCGGGCTGGTGGTCAGCGTCGATGAGCGCGGCTTCACTCGCCACAGCAGCAGCCAGCCCCAGGCCGGCTGGCACTTCGGCGTCTGGGGCAGCGGCCCCGACCAGGTCTTTGTCACCGACAGCGCCGGGATCTTGTGGCGCTGGAACGGCAGCGCCTGGGCGGCAGAAAATAGCGGCTGCAAGCAGCGCCTGATGGCAATCCACGGCAGCGACCCGCAGCACGCCTTTGCCGTCGGAGACAACGGCACCATCGTCCGCTACAACGGCAAGACCTGGACCGCGCAAGCCAGCGGCACCCACGCTGATCTGCGCGCCGTCTACACCGCCGGCCCGCAGTCGGCTTGGGCCGTCGGATCCCGCGGCACCATCGTCCACTTCGACGGCACGGCCTTCCGGCCCGAGACCAGCGGCACCGACGCCGACCTATCGGGGATCTGGGGTAGTGGGCCGGGTAATGTCTACGCGGTGGGCCAGGGCGGGACGGTGCTGCGCTTTGACGGCCGGGCCTGGCGAGCGGTGACCACCGGCGTGGGCGACGATCACGAGCTCTCTTCGGTCTGGGGCAGCGGCGCCGCAGATGTGTTTGTCGTCGGCGCGCAGTATCCCGATCAGGTCGGCGTGGTGCTGCACTGGAACGGCGCTAGCTGGACGCGAACCACCGTGCCGGCCCGCCAGCTTCACACCATCTGGGGCGCCGGACCCAAGGATGTGCTCGTCGGTGGACAGGCCCCGGCGGAAGAGGGCGGCGGCATCAACGGCATCCTCCTGCGCTTCGATGGCCAGCGCTGGAAGCGCCTGCTGCCCCGCGAGCGTGAAAACATGCAGGTGCAGCTGGGCATCTGGGGCGTGCGGGCCGCTGGGGATCGGGTGGGGCAGGCGTGGTTCGTCGGACAGAACTCGCAGATCGCGCACTTCGACGGCACGGGCTTCGGGTTTCGCACGCCCGGGACGACCGCCTCGCTAGAGGCGTTGTGGGGCAGTCCCGAGGCGCTCTACGCCGTCAGCAGCAGCGGCGACATCTTGCGGGGGGGCGCACAGGGCTGGCAAGCGCTAGAGAGTCCGACGACCCGCTCGCTGTACGCCCTGTGGGGCAGCGGCCCGAAGAACATCTACGCCGCCGGCTATGGCGGGGTGCTGCTGCAGTCCGACGGCACACGCTTTCGACCGATTAGCGCCGGCCTCCCCACCGAGCCGGCCCTGTATGCCCTGTGGGGCAGCGCGCCCAACGATGTATTCGTCGCGGGCGAGAACGGCGCCATCGCCCACTTCGACGGTCAGCGTTTCCAGGCCATAAAGACCGGCAACACGGCGTCGCTGCATGCGCTCTTTGGCACTGGCCCGCGCGATGTCTGGGCCGGCGGCGAGGGCGGCACCCTTCTGCACTTTGACGGCACCGCCTGGCAGCCTGTCCCCAGCCAGACCACCGAAGGCATCTACGGCCTGTGGGGCAACAGCCCGACCCAGATCTACGCCGCCACCGCAAGCTGCAGCATCCTGCAGTGGAACGGCAGCGCCTGGCAGGAAGCCCATCGCCGCACCACCGCCGAGTGTCGTTCCCCCCGCCCCAGCGAAGCTCCGCGCTACTTCCACCGCCAAGCCCAGATCTGGGGCAGCACCACGCCCGCCGGCCCCCGCATCTACGTCCTTCGCGAGGCCGGCACCCTGGCAGTCAGCGACGGCAAAACCTGGACCGAACAAGACCTCGGAATGAGCGGCCTGCGCGGTCTTTGGGGCACCCCCGGCGCAAACGGCGCCCCCCCCACCCTCCACCTCTCCGGCGAATCCGCCACCCTCCTCCGCCACCCTCCCTCCTAAGCATCGCCGGCCTGCGCGGCGGGGGGCGCTCGCTGTGCGAACACTGTGCGCACGCTGAGCGGGCCCGCTGCCTCGGCCCGCGCGATCCGGGGGGCTGCGCTGCTGAGGCTCTGCGGGGACCCAGTCCTTGCGCCTCTGTGCGCCCCGCAGACTGCGGCAGTAAGCGGGCGCAGCGGTGGGCGCAGGCGACGGGCGACGCGACGGCTCGATCCTTGCAACCAAGTACCTCGGGGTGGACATCCATCGTCGAAGTCCCCGCAAGCGTATGACCCAACCCAACCATCGGTGCACCGAGCTCCGGCTCATCCGCGGCGTGCTGCGCGAACTTGCACGGCACGCCACCTGGATCGTTGCCGCACTCACCGTGTGGGCGAGCGTCTCGGCCCACGCCGCCTCGGCCGAGGAGGACTTTCGCGAGCAGTATCTGCGAGCCGGCAAGCTCTATGCGGCGGGCGACTACCAGGCTGCGATTCCTGCGCTGCTCTCTGCCTATGCCATCCAGCCCGCGCCACAGCTCCTGTTCAACATTGGCCAGGCCTATCGCCGCTTGCAGATCTGGAGCTCCGCACGCGTCTATTTCGAGCTCTATCGCACGCTCGCTCCCGACATCGCCCCCGCTGCACTCGCCGAGCTACAAGAGCTGATTCTTTCGGCGAAAGAGCGCGAAGAGGAAGAGCGCAAGCCCGAGATCCGAGAGAAGACCCGCACCGTCGTCATCCAAGAGGAAAAGCCCCTTCCGCGCTGGCTGCGTCCGCTAGGCATCGTTGGGGGAATCGCGGGTCTGGGGCTCGGGATAAGTGGCGCGGTCCTCCTCAGTCTGGATGGCCAGTGCGCGGGGGCGACCCCTGCACCGATTGTCGAGTGTCCGCAGGTCTACAGCAGTCGCACGCCAGGCGTCGCGCTGGCGGCCTCTGGGGCCGGGCTCTTGCTCGCGGGGGCGATCTCCTTTGGACTGTCCTTGCGCAAGCCGACCCGGCCGCAGAAACGCACGGTCGATGACGAGCGGCTGGACGTTCCGCTCTTGGTTCCGGCGCAGCGTCCGCAGACCGAGCCGCCGCCTTCCGGATGGGACCCCGATGGCTCGCCGTCTGAACCCCCGCCCGCAGGATATTCGCCCAACGGCCAGCCACAATAGCGGCGCGGGCTGGGTCCGCCTGGGCCCCGCAACAAAGGAGCATTCCCTTATGCGCTTGATGCTTACTCTCAGCCTGATGCTGTTTGGCTGTGATGCGCTGTTGAGCAGCAATCCCAAGAACTGCATCCAAAACCCCCGCGCCTGCACGAACGACCAGGTGTGCAACCCGGAAACCCAAAGCTGCCAGGCGCGTAGCTGTCGGAGCTCTCCTACGGAGTGTCTCACCGACCAGTTCTGCGATCCGGCGAGCAAGCTCTGTATCCCGCTCGACTGCGTCACAGCCCCCAGCCAGTGTGGCAGTGATCAGCGCTGCAACTCAGCCACCCGACGCTGCGAGACCGTTCCCTTTGTGCTGGGCCAGCCTGATATGCAGATCAACCTCAACGCCGCGTACGGCATGAATGGCCCGCAGGGTGTGCTGCTCGTTCCCGACCCCACCACTCCCGGACAGAGCAAGCTGCTGGTGGCCGACCGGGGCAATCGCCGGGTCCTGATCTGGAACTCCGTTCCTAGTAGTAATCGTCCCGCCGATGCCGTCTTAGGAATGCCGGATGTGCATACGTTAAGCCCCAATGATGCCTATGGTGGAATCAACGAAGCCAGCCTGCTTGCCCCATCCTCGCTCAGCAGCAGCGGCGGCAAGCTCGCAGTCGCCGACACCCAGGCGAATCGAGTCCTTTTTTGGAATCAAATTCCTAGCGCAATTCCTAACAAGGGTCCGATCCCGGCCAACAGTCTGTGGGGGCAGAACAACTTCCAGTCCGCATTCAGCGATAGTCCAACTGGCCAGACCAACTCGCTAGGCGTGTTCGGTCCGGGCGCTGCCTTCACGCCGCAGGGCGGCCGCTTCTACATTCCCGATCAGTTCAACCACCGTGTCTTGGCATTCGTGCTGGTGCCGACCAGCGCAGGCAGCAAGCCGATCGCGATCATAGGTCAGGCCACGACCGATACCGCCGTCCGCGGTCTTAGCGCCAGCGCCCTCAACCAGCCCACTCAGGTCAGCGTTGCTGGGATTGAGCTGCTCGTAGCTGACAGCCAGAACCACCGCATCCTGGTCTTTGACGCCAGCAGCAACCTGAGCAACCCATCGGCGCTCGCCGTCCTGGGGCAGGCCAGCTTCATCGAAGGACTTCCCAATCGCTCCCCGGGGTTCGTCCCACCGCCCGCCGCCAACACGCTGTACTTGCCGACAGCCCTGCACGCCATGGAGACGCCCTCGCGCCTGCTCTGGGTCGCCGACACCAACAACCATCGCGTCCTGCGCTTCACCTTGCCAGCCGCGACCACCAGCAACCTCTCTGCCGATCTGGTGCTGGGCCAGCCGGACTTTACGCAGCGCCTGGACCCCAGCACCACACCTCCCTCGGCGGGCAGCCTGTTTTACCCCTCGGGAGTGCACAGCGATGGCACCCGACTGGTGGTCAGCGATAGCGGAGCCAACCGCGTCCTCCTCTGGAACAGCTTGCCAACCACCAACCAGCAGCCGGCCGATGTGGTGCTGGGTCAGCCCGATGCCGTCAGCACCCGGACGAACAACCCCCTGCCGCCGCAGCCGCTGCAGTTCAATCAGGTCTCGCACGTGGCGACCGATGGCACTCGGCTGTTTGTCGCGGATCAGGGAAACCATCGCGTACTGATTTGGAATCAGATTCCCAAGCAGGGACCCAACCCGCCCGATGTCGTGCTCGGCCAGCCGAACTTCACGACCGCACTGCCGAACGGCGGAGCCAACGTTCCCACCTCGTCCACCCTGTTTAGTCCCAGCAAAATCGCGGTCGCGGGTGGCCGGCTGGCCGTCGCCGATCGCGACAATCACCGCGTCTTGGTCTGGAACTCTATCCCGACGCAAAACGGAGCCTCGGCTTCGGCTTGCATCGGCCAGATTTCCTGCGGCAGTCGCACGCCCGCGGAGGCCGCTAGTCGCCTGAATGCTCCCGCCGGTGTCGCGCTGACGAGCACCGGAGCTCTGTTCGTTGCCGACCAGAACAATAGTCGCGTGGTGTGGTATCCAGCCGGGGCAACGACCGGCACGTTTGCCATTGGCGTCGTCGGACAGACAGCGCTGCAGGGCGGCAAGGGCGCCAATGCCGGCGGCCAATCCGCTGCCACGCTCAGCTTGCCCGGGCAGGTCTTGGTCACGCCGACCCAGCTCCTGGTCGCCGACACCGGCAATCACCGCGTGCTTTTGTGGCAGACCTTGCCCACGAGTCCCGGCAAGAGTGCCGATGTCGTCATCGGACAAAACGACTTCGGTAGCTCGTACACACGCGCATCCCGCAGTCGCCTAGAAAGCCCTTCGGACCTCCTGCTGCGCGATGGCGCGCTGTATGTCAGCAGCTCGACGCAGCACCGCATCTTGATCTGGTCCGCCCTACCTACCCAGAACGGCCAGCCCGCCGATCTTGTGATCGGTCAACCCGACTTCGGATCGTCACTACCGAATCATCCCGAGCTCACGCTCGCAGATCGACTGAATGCGCCGGTCGGCCTGGCTGCGGCGGGGAACCAGCTCTATGTCGCGGAACGCGTCAATAACCGCGTGTCGGTGCATCGCCCGCTCCCCTAGAGCGACAAACCCAACATCGGGAGATCGAGCACTCGCGGAGGACCTTATAATCCAAAGGATTCTCTATGGGCTTCTTTCGGCGATCTGTCGAGGGCTTGCATGCAGCAGGTCCGCAGTCCCAGGTCGATACGGCACCGCCCGCCGAACTACCGAGGGCGGCGCTCCTTCCGACACAAGCTTGGGAGCTTATCGTGCTGTGGTCCGCGCGCGAGCCCGAACGAGTCGGCGAGCGCGCACTGTGCCACCTTGGCCAGATCCAGATCCTGGGCCGCGCCCCGCAGCTTCAAGCTCGTGAGCAGCCGATCTACTTTGCCGCCGCGCGCCCGCTTGGGGCGGACGCCCCCCAGCGAGCGCTGCCCGCGTCCCCGCGGGACCTGCAAGGCGAGTCGCTGTCGCGTCGGCAGCTCGAATTTTCATGGGATGGGCCGGCGCTGTGCGTGCGCAACATTGGCCGCTGTCCGCTCTGGGTAAATGGCTGTCTGCAGGGACGGGCCCGCCTGCAGCCCGGGGACACGCTGCACCTGCAGAACCAGCTTGTGCTGCTGCTGACGGAAGCAGATCGGCGGTGGCCTTCCCCTGCCCTCCCCCCGGCTTCCGGGAGTGTCCCGTTTGGGTCCGCGGATGCCGACGGCTTAGTCGGTGAGTCAGCAGCCCTGTGGGGGCTGCGCCAGCAGATTGCCCAGCACGGTCCCAGCGAGGATCACATCCTGATCATCGGGCCCAGCGGAGCCGGCAAGGAGCTGGTGGCGCAGGCGCTGGTCCGCCACTCCTCGCGGGCCGCCCGACCGCTGGTCAGCGAGAATGTCTCGACCCTGCCGCCTGCCCTGGCGGCGACGCTGCTCTTCGGCAATCGTCGCAACTTTCCCAATCCCGGAATGGACGAGCGCCCCGGTCTGATTGGCCTCGCCGAAGGGGGAACGCTGTTTCTCGACGAGATCGGCGATATGAGCAGCGAGGTCCAGCCGCTCCTCCTGCGCGTCATGGACCCCGCCGGCGAATATCTGCGCATGGGCGATGAAGCCAAGCCGCGACGCGCCAACGTGCGCTTCATCGCTGCCACCAATCATCCCGAGGGCCTGCGCCCCGAGCTACGTCGGCGCTTCCCGCGCGAGATCCACCTGCCCGGTCTGGATGCGCGCCCCGAGGACATTCCGCTGCTCATCCGCCATTTGCTGCAGCGGCAGCTCATGCGCCGGCCCGAGCTCAGTCGGTTTCTCTGCGGCGACCAGCCTCGCATCGATCCGCGCTTCCTAGAGCAGCTGGTGCGCCACAGCTATTCGACCCATGTCGCCGAGCTGGCCTTCCTGCTCGATCAGTCCGTTGCGAGCAGCCCGGGCGACATCCTTCTGCCGCTGGCTCCGGACGCACTCCTGCGGCGGGCGGCGGTGTTTCCGTCCGCCTCATCGGCTCCTGAGCCTGACCCGCTGCCGCCCCGCGACATCAAGAGCCTCAGCACCACGCCGCTTCCCAGTGCTCAGGAAGCCCAGCAGGCCCTGGATGCCGTCGCAGGATCCGTCGTGCAGGCCGCGCGTCAGCTCGGAATCAACCGCCATCAGCTCAATCGACTGATTCGGCGTCACCAACTCGTCCTTGATCGTCGGGGCAAGCTCGGCCCCAGCTCACGTACCTAAGCGCGCCGGCGGGGCGTATCGCTGGGCGTCGCGAGTGGATTCCGGCTGGCTTGCCGCCAGAACCAAAGCACCCCGCCCAGCATCAGCGGATAGCTCAAGAGCAAGAGGCGACGCGGGGGCGAGTGCATCATGGCGCACACCGTAAGCGACAACAAAGGAACGACCAACACCCAGCGCACCGCGCGCAAGAGCTGCGCCGCCAGGATGGCCAACGTGCCACTCCACACAATCATGTCGAGGGAGTGGGCGATTCGGAATGGCAGCACGACCAGGAACGTACTGACCAGTCGCAAGCCCAGGACTTGCACGAAGTTGGCCAGCATCAGGATCCAGATCCAGCGATGAAACGGATTCACGCGCAGCGAAAAGCGGTGCAAGTGCCCGACCCACAGGGTGGACACAATCATCAGCCCCGAGATTCCTACGCCGTACTCGATGATGCGCGCCTTGCGCGCCGCGACGTACTGCAGCCCCAGCCATAGCAGGAACGCGACACAGGACAAGACCACCACGATGAAGCCGGACGCCCGACGGGCCGCGCCCGGACTTTGATCGTGCTCCGCCCACATTGCAGCCAGAAGCTCGGCCATGCTGCGAAAGCGCTGCCCGGGATCCTGCGCCAGGCCACGCAAGAGGATCGCGTGAAGCTCCGGAGGGATGTCTTCCGACTGCGCGGGGAGGGCCACCTGCACCTCCTTCAGGGCGGCCCCATGTCGCCGAGCACCGGGCTCGGCGGGAGCATCCGGCAAGTGACCGTACAGCGCCTCATGCAGCGCGGCGCAGAAGCTCCACTGATCGCTGGCCTGATTCAGCCGCCCGCCGCTGCGCTGCTCTGGCGACATGTATCCTAGCGTCCCGGCGTGGCGGCTATCGAGGCTCGCTCGGCTGTCCTGGCTCGTCCGGAGGTCACTTTCCTCCGGCGGCTCTGGGGCGAAGCGAAGGTCCCGACCCGATTCCTGCCGCAAGGAAACATCGGGATCAAGGGAGTGATCTTCCAGCGACTGATGCAGAGAGGCGATTCCGAAGTCTGCGACCTTGGGAATTCCCTGGCGCCCCACCAGCACATTGTCGGGTTTGAAGTCGCGATGAATCACGCCGGCTTGGTGCGCCGCCCACAGACCCTCGCCGGCCAGCAGGTACATGCGCAGGACATCGCGCCACGAGCGCGGCTCGCAGGACTGCCAGTGACGCAGCGTCACGCCGTCGACGAATTCCATCGCCAGGTAGACCTGTTCTTCCGTCTCGGCCACCTCATGCACCGAGACCACATGGGGATGCGTCACCCGGGCTAGCGCGCGCGCCTCGCGCAGAGTCCTCTCCCGCTGCCGCCGATCCGTGCCCGCTAGGCGATGCAAGATCTTCAGGGCCACCTTGCGATCTAGCTGCGGATCGTACGCCGCAAAGACCGAGCCCATGCCGCCCACGCCGAGCTGCTGCAGGATGGTGAAGCGTCCCAACCGTCCCGACGTAGGCAGCGCCACGCCGTACCCCCCCGGGAGCGGCACTTGTGGGGGTAGGGTGGTGGCGGCCGGGCACGCTTCAGAGGAACCGGGGGACAGCAGGGGGAACGCGGGCGATCGAGAAGAAGGCTCCACCGTGTAAGAATAACGCCAGCCAGCGGGGGAGGGGCGAGGGCCGAGGGACGGAATCTGGAAGAACGCGTTCAGCGCACCTTCGAGGCAGCGATCAGCACCTCGTAGCGCTCCTTCACACCTTCGGTCCAACGATTGCCTTTTTCCGGCTTGTTCTTGTATTTCGTTTCTAGAGCTGCCGCAATCTGCCCAGCCCCTTCGACCATGCCGGCAATCAGGCGCTTGGTGGCATTGCTATCGAGCTTTCGGAACGAGAATCGACTCTTCTTCGGCCGAACGACTGCATCCAAATCCGAAACAATGTCGGCGGCGTACTTATCTCTTTTTGCCTTATTGACCAAAATCCGCACTGGATGATCGTCCGCCAGCGCCGCATTGATATCTTTGCTCTGCGAAGTCGGGGCAAGAAAGTCCAGTGCACTTAGTGTGCCCTGACGGGGGTTGGTCATGTCGATGAATATGTTGCCAATATTGACAATGGCCTTAAATTCGATTTTCGTCCCTTTACGTTCATATTTGAGTCCGCCGTCCGGGAAAAATCGATCATCGTTAAAGTTTAGCAGGTCAGCGACGACTATCTTGCCGAGCTGCTCGAAGCCACCCGTCTTATTAAGCGCCTTCACAAAGGCTCGGATCCCTCCCTTATCGGCATCCTCGGCCGCTAGGCGCTTGTCAAGCTCGCCACCCAGCTCTTTGACCTCCATGAAATTCAGCTTTAACAGGGGATCTCGGCCGGAATCATAGGTGGCGATCGACTCCTCCAAGACCTCTTTCAGCTCTTCGAGAGTTTCCCGCTTGAGGTTCTTCAATGCGCCATTTAGGTCTTCCGCGACCAGCTCAAGCCTCAGGAATTCGTTAATGAAATCAAGAACGCCTTCCAGCTCTTCCTTGGAGACAATTTTCATCTTTACCGTGGGATCGATGGCTTTGACCACGGCCTTGGCGCTCTTAACTTGTTCGACCGTGGTTCCGCCTTCTGATTTCAGAATAATTCGTTCTCCTTCATGGCCAACCAAAAGGAACACTTTGTGCTTTTTAAGCATCACAACGTCGGCAATGTCGGTAGGATCAATCTTTTCTTTTACAGAAAGTGGCATGGGTGGCTCCGCGTCAGGTTGTTGGGCTTCTGGCAGGCCCACGCAAGCCCAGTGCCAAGCGCGGTGCAGTCCCCCCCCGGGCGGCATTGCCTCGGAATGTCAGTGCCTGTTCCGGCGTATTGCTCAGAGCGCTCTGTTCGCCGAGCGCCGCACACTGTTCGAGCGCTGTTCGAACACGCGGTTCGGGTCCCCCAATTCGGAACTTGGCAGCGGGGACAAAGCGGCCCCCAGCCGCTGCTTCGCCTCTCTTAGCTCGACTTCAGGCGAACCAGCGTCGGGTTGCGTAGCTCGCGCAGGTCGTCACAGCGGCTGTGTAGGGCGGGCAATAGCTCGCTGTGCGTAAAGACGTAGAAGCGACCGCTGCGGACCGCATCCAGCGTCGTCGTGGCAATGTCGGCCGCACTCAGCCGGCCGCTCTCGACGGCGTGGTTGATGCTGGCGGCGACTCGCTTTTCGCTCTCGGTCGGCGGTCGCTCGTTGCGCAGCTCGCTTGGGCGATTGCGGGACGACGAGCTAATGCCGGTCGGCACAAAGCCGGGGCAGAGCACCGAGACCCCGATCGGCGCCCGCGCTCCCGCCAGGTCGTGCTGCAGGGTCTCAGACAGCGCCACCACCGCATGCTTAGAGACGTTGTAGACGCCCAGGCCCGGGGCCGAGAGCAGACCGGCCACCGACGACGTATTGACGATGTGGCCGCGATAGCCGGGCTCGCGCTCGGCCTGGGCCAGCATCAGCGGAGTGAACACGCGCACGCCGTGGATCACACCCCACAGGTTGACGCCGAGCACCCATTCCCAGTCGGCGGTCGTGTTCTCCCAGATGCGGCCGCCGGCGCCCACCCCGGCGTTGTTGAACAGCAGATGGACCGTGCCGAAGCGAGCCATCGTCGCCGCGGCCAGCGCCTCCACCGCCGCGCCACTGCGCACATCGGTCACCTGGCACAGCACCTCTGTCCCCGCCGCAGACAGCTCTCGCTCGACGGCGGCAAGCCCTTCGGCTTGCACATCGGCCAGCACCAGCTTGGCGCCCGCCCCAGCCAGCTGACGCGCGAATTCTCGACCGAAGCCGCTCGCCGCCCCGGTAATGACAGCCACTTTGTCACGAAAGGATTCCATGGCCTCGATGCTCGGTCCTGGCTTCCCCGCCTGTCAACCCAGGTGTGCCGGCCAGTCGGTCGGCTGCCGATCCCAGCATGCGAACAGCGCGGGCCGCAATGAGGTGCGCCTCATCGCGGGCGGCGATCGGCGGCATGTGCAGCAGCGGTTTCGCTGGCTCGGCGTGCGGTCGCCTCCACCTGCGCGAGCAAGCGACCGCGGTCGTGAGCCCACATCTTGGCGACCTCGGGGTGGTGGCCGATGATCGCGCCGGGGGCTCTCTCCTGGATGATCTTCAAGAGCCCGCGCGGCGTGCGTCCGGGGGCCGGTAGGCTGATCTGGTCGCCAGATTTTTCGTACACGCAGAGCGAGTGCTCGCGCCTCACGGTGATCCCCAGCTTCTGTTGCTCGAACAGCTCGGCGTGGGCCCAGACGATGTCGGCGAAGCGCACGATCTCGACGCGGAATTCGCCGCCAAAGATCAGGTAGGAGGCGGTGACCAGCGTGAGCCCCGTCTCGATATGGCCGCCAGCGGCCTGTGCTTCGGCATCGATCTGCAGCAGCACCGACTCTGGATCGCCGTAGCGCTCGATCTTCTTTCGGAGGGGATGGGTGCGCAGGTTGCGATAGCGGCCCGCGGCTCGCGCCATCACCCACAGCACGACAGACAGCGCCGGCAGGATGAGGGCGAGAGCCACGTGGCCCGGGCTGCGAAAGCCGGTCGCATCGAGATACACCGGCCACAGCCCTGGCCTGTCGTCCGCGAGCGCGCTCGCACTCAGAAGCCGCTGCGACAGATCGCGATCCAGCGTGTGCAGTCCCCCCTGCCACTCGCTGCCGCGCTGCCCTGGGGGGACCTTGATGGCCAGATATCGCTCGCCGATCCGCAAAAGCAGGATCTCGCTCCGCAGCGTGCGCTCTTCCACTTCGTTGGAGGTGCGGTTGCGGCGAACATCGATTTCGGCGAGGCCGGTCTCGGCAAGCGCCGTGCCGCGCAGCGCCACAAAATAGCGCGACAGCGACTCGGCCTTCGCGATGCCCGGCAGATCGCTCGCCGAAAGCGGCAGCGGGCCCAGCACATAGTTTTCGAAGTAGCGCCGCTGCACGAAAAGCGGCAGCAGCAGCGCGCACAGGAGCACGGCACAGACCGCAAGGATGTTGCGCTGGCAGCGGCAGATTTGGCGGCCCAGGTAGTGAATCTGCATCCGTTCCCAGCAAATCACAGCCGCCCGCTTCTACAGCGGACATTGTGGTGCAGAGGGAACGGTGCAAGCGGAAAGCGGATGGGAGGCGCGCCGGCACGGCACGATGAGCGACCCCGGTGGGGGACGCGGCGGCGGCGCCCGTCTGGCTACTGCGTCATGACCGTGCCGTCGACAAAGTTGCTGGCTGGAATGACGCTGCCGATGACGTACACGCGGTAGCCGGCGGCGGCCGTAAAGAAGGTGTTGGCGACTGAAGTGCAGGCCGTCGCCCCCTTGGTGTAAAGCGTCGCCGGCGGCGTGATCTCAGTGACAGGCTGGACACTACCGCCGCCGGTGCTAGGGCCGCAGTTGGCGGGATTTTGAATCACGTACTTTTTGGCGGGTTCACACGACGAGCTATAGGCCACCGGGGTTCCGCTACAGGTTGCGTTATTGTAGTAAGACGACGCATAGGCCAGGTTCGGGTATGCCGGTAAACAACGCATTCTTCCGTCGTCGGCCATCGCGAACGAACAGTCCTCGTTCCGCGACGTATCCAAGAGCCCCGACCCCATCGCGACGGTTCCATCGCTAGCCGCAATGTACTTATTGCGCAGACGCGTACCATTTTTTAGAGACGAGTCCAAACTGGCAATCGGATCAGCAGGGTTGTTGGGGTTATTGGGGTTGTTGGGGTTATTGGGGTTGTTGGGATCATTGGGATTGTTGATCTGATCCGTCCCGGCCGGCGACCCACAGGTCATGGCCACCACTCCCAAAGCGAACACTGTCTTCTTCATCGGCATCCTCCTTTTTTGGCGCTGCGATTGCATGATAACAGTCCCATACTCCGCGGCGGGGCCCGTCCGGCCGGACTCCCAAGTGGACCTGGGATAAGGTGTCCGGGCTGCGCCTGAGCCGGCAGGTCAGCAGATCGTGGTGACGAGCCGGGCTCCCCACCAGCCGGCGCCCGCGAACAAGGCTCGGCCGGATCGGCAGCCCGGATTTGCTGATCTGCGCGAATCGCCGCGAGCGCTGTGCGAACAGTGTGCGCACGGGGGCGGCGGCGCACGGCTGGCGGCTGGCACGGCGATGAGCGGCAGCATCCCTCGATGGCGGCTAGCGCCGACGCTCGGCGCGCTCGGCTGCGGCTGGTCGAAGACTTGCAGGGTCTGTCCTGCGGCTGCGGTGCACCGGCAGCACGGTGCGGAGCGACATCGCGTGGAAACCAATGAGATCGAGCAGTGCGTCGATAATTATGTCCTTTTGCGCTTCCTGGGCCGCGGCAGCATGGGGGCGGTCTACGAAGCACGGCACCGCCAGATCGAGCGGCGAGTCGCCATCAAAGTCCTTCGTCGTGAGCTAGCGGACGATCCCGAGATCCTCCAGCGCTTCACCAACGAGGCGCGCATCGTGAACATCATCGGCCATGCCGGTCTGGTCTCGATCTCTGAGCAGGGGCAGACACGCGACGGCGGCCGCTACATCGTCATGGAGTATGTCGATGGCATTACGCTGCGCGACTACCTCGCCGCGCGCGGCGGGCAGCTTCCGGTGCCCGATGTCCTCCGTCTGGTGCGCCAGGTGGCCTCGACCTTGGCAGCGGCCCATGCCAAGCAGATCGTCCACCGCGACCTCAAGCCGGCCAACATCATGCTGGTCCGCGAATCCGACGACAGCGAGGTCAGCCAAGTCGGGGATCCCAGTCTGGCCGCAGCCCTCCCAACACCGCCCCCCGAGGGGCTCCCCGAGCAGCTCCCTGAGAAGATCAAGATCTTAGACTTCGGAATTGCCAAGAGCGGCCTCGATGGCATCGGTCAGACGCGTACGGGTGCGGTGATGGGAACCCCCATCTACATGTCGCCCGAGCAGTGCCGCAGTGGTCGCAATGCCATTGATCGCAGCGATGTGTATGCGCTGGGTGTCATCGCCTATGAGCTCTTGACCGGAGCTCCGCCGTTTCAGGGTGGCGCGGCGGTGTTGATGGCCGCCCATCTGATGCAAGAGCCGCCCTCGCTGCTGTCGCAGGCTCCGCATGTGCCGACCGAGATCGCCAAGCTGGTGCATAGGATGCTCGAAAAGAGCCCCAGCGATCGTCCCAGCGCTGCCGAGGTGGCGCGACAGCTTGCCGAACGCAGCGGGGCCCGCACCACGGCTTCGCAGGCCTATGCCATCCTGCCGAGCGAGCGGAGCGGTCATGCGGCGAGCAGCAAGGCCGACCCGATGGCCGATGAGTCCGATGTCCACCCCGAGGCGCAGTCGGCGTTGCATGCGGTACCGTTGCGCCTGCGCGGCAAGCTGGTGGCGGCGGCGGCCCTCTTCCTGCTGCTGCTCGCCGGCTTGCTGGTCCTTTTGCTGTGGACCCTGGCCCGCCAGCCAGTCAGTACCCCGACGGCGGCGACTCCCCGTGGTCGCTCGTTGTCGCCCCCGGGGGGCCGGACAGGCGAAGCCAGGGATGGCGGTGCCAGTCGAGCGGATGGTGGTGCCGATCACGACGGAGGCCGCGCGACTGCCAGCCCAACGAAGGCGACGACGAGCCCAGATGGCTCGTCCGGTACGGCGGTAAAGACCGGCAGCGAAGCCTTGCGGGGAAAGACCAGCGCGGGCAAGCCGAGCGGCGCTAAGCCGAAGAAGAAGGCGAAGAAGAAGGGATCTCCCCGTCCCACAAAATGACGGTGCGGGCGCTGCGCGGCGCGGACTTGGCCGCGGGGCCTGAGTACAGCGGGACATAGCCAAGAAACTCCTGCGGCCGCAGGACCAGGAAGTTCCGCTGATCACGCAGGACCAGAGCCAGGCGCAGATGGATCCCGTGCCCCTGCAAGATCGGAATTGCCTGCTCCTTGAAACGACGCTCAGCTTCCTGCGGCCAGGGACGACCCGCGCTGCTCACCGCTTCATCCGCGAACAGCGAGACCGCGATTCCCCCCACCGGCACCTGCGCCTGTCCCCCTAGCGTTGCGCCATCGCCCAGCCCCCAGGGCCCTATGCGCACACTCCGGGTCTGCACCGTGCGCAGCATCTGCACGCGCTCGACCGCGACGCCCAGCTCGGGATAGAGGTGATCGAAGATCCAGTGCAGGGCATACGTGGTCCGCAGTCCCATCAGGCTGCGCAGCTCAGCCAGGGAATCGGGTCCGGTTGGAAACAGGTCGCCACTGCGCTCAGGAAACTGCCCCTGCACGCTCTGGGACAAAAGATGGTGGGCAAAGAAGTTAAGGAAGCTGGTGAGGGTTCCCTCGCGTTGGCGATCGATCACCTGCTGGAAATAGGAAGGAAGCGGACTCTGGGGCGAAAGCAGGCCGACGTTGAGGACAATCTGCACGCGACGCTGCGGTGGGCTGGCGAAGCGAACCGCCTGCACCAGGCTGGACTGATGCGCGGTGGTGGGGTGGCTGGCGAGCTGGATCTCCTCGTCGGTGTATCCCAGTGCGTGCACCGCATCGAGCAGCGCCGATAGGCCAAAGCGGGGCGCACGCTCACAGATGGCGCGCTGCATCTTCTCGGCGCTGCTCTCACTGGCGGTGGTCGCGGCTACCCCCGGGGACGGTCGCGGGCGCAGCGCGGGGCGGTCGGTCCGCTGGCTGGCCATGACTAGCGATCTCGCCCTTGCAGGAAGCGCGGCAGATCCGTGCGGCACAGCTGGGCCAGGGTCTCGCTTTCAATGTCATCAGCGCTGACCGGATCGCTGCCGCGGGGTTTCAGCTTGCTGGCATGCGCCAGGGTGGCCAACAGATAGTCACCAAACAGGGAAGGAAAGTGGCGCAGCGCGTCGAAGTTCGACAGGGTCTGGCGAATCTGATGCTGCAGGATCGCCGCGCGACGATAGCGCTGCGCCTTCACCAGGGAAACGAAGGCGGCCAGCTGATCCAATAGCTCACGCAGCGCCGGGGTCACAGGAATCGATAGCTGACTGCCCGCCTGCGTTCCCTGCCCTACAGAGTCCGCAGGTGGGGAGGAGGAACCTCCGGGTTCTTCCTTGTCCGATTTGTTGTCATCTTCCGATTTGTCGTCATCTTCCGATTTGTCGTCATCTTCCGATTTGTCGTCATCTTCCGA
>DAORCZ010000013.1:21111-25874 GCA_035345735.1 Pseudomonadota bacterium
TCCGACTTGTCGTCGTCGTCCGACTTGTCGTCGTCGTCCGAGCTATCGTCATCCCCCGATTTATCGTCATCGTCCGAGCTATCGTCATCACGACTGTCATCCGCATCGCCGTCCTCGTCACGGCGGCCGCTACTTGAGCTCCCTGAGTCGGGCGGCGGCGGAGCGGGGATCTGGCTGGCCCCTGACATGTTCCAGCCCGAGCTGATCGCACTCTCGCGCGAGATGACTTCAAGCAGCGCCTGCAGATTCAACAGCGGCTGTCGGCAGCGCGCCGCCGGCAACACGCTGTCGAGCGTGGTCAAGAGCTCGCGACAGCGCGCGAGCGCCTGAAGATGGGCCGCCTGCTGCCAGGGCTCGTTCCAGCGCTTCCAGGTCTCGTCCTTCTGACGCTCGTGAAAGCGAAGCTGCGTGATGATGCTGTCGAAGAGCCAGCGCAGTGAGACATCCAGGTGGCGCTCGCGCTTGTGGGTCGGCCCCAGGAAGGTCAGGTTCTTCCCAACGGCGCGCAGCGTGCATTCAAAGATCGTCACCAGGGATGAAATCCCGCGCTCATGAAAGACACCGAACAGATAGCAGCCCAGGGTGCGGGCGTCGAAGATCTCCTGTTGCCAGAGCTGCTGCGCCCGCTCGGCCGCCAGCACGTACTTCCCTTGTCCGGTAAGCGTCAGGATCTCTTCCAGGCTGCGGTCTTCAAAGCCCAGCTCACGCGCTCCCGGCGCGGTCAACACGCGCTCGAGTGGCTCGGTGGTAATCATGGGGTGCCTCCAAGTCCTGGGTTGCCGGGCGTGGCCAGCCCGCGCTTGCGCATGTTGTCTTTCATCGACACAGTGTCTTGCGCGCTGTCGAGCAGGCGCACGGTGCCGCCGTAGTCACATGACAGGGTGGCGCTCTGCTCGAGCAAGGGATGGCCGTGCAGCGTGACAAAGTCGACCTCATCCGACCAGGGCTGCGATGGGCGCGGGGTACAGGGCTTCTGTCCGCTGGGATTGGCGGCCTGCGGATTGGCCTCGGCCGTGCAGGCCCGAAACGGCGGAATGTTCACAAGTGGCAGGTAGTCGTCGATGGTGGCCAGCGATCGCTCGCGACTGCTGCCGACTCCTTTTTCGACAACGTACAGAGCAGACTCGCCGATGCCGCAGGAACACTGCAGCTTGGCTCCGCTACAGACAGGCGATGGCATGGGGTCCTCCTACCTGGCGGCCTGCTGACGCAGCAGCATCAGACGTCCGGCAGGTGTCGCAACGCGGTGACAAGCAAAGGTCAGCTCATCGATCAGACCCAGGACAGGGTCGGCGGCTCGCCGGCTCAGCTGACCGCTGCGCAGCTGCTGTTCACACCAGCTGAGCTGAATTCCTTTTTCGTTACGGCGGGGCCAAGACCTGAACATGGGTAGGCACATATTCGACCCCCAGTCGGCTGCGGATCTGCTCGCGGATCGCTTGCTCCAGCTTGTTCAGATAGGCCTGCGAGCAACTGCGCAGCTGCGGCCCGACGAAGACCAAGAGTGTGGCGGTTCCCCGGTCACTGGGATCGGCGACCACGGCCGCCCCCGCGACGTAGGGAACGGCGGCAGTAACCTCTTCGACTTCATCGCGCGCATGCGACGACCCACCGCGGGAGGGGTAGCGGGTGCCGCCGTAGATGTAGCCCCCATGGTGCTCGTACAAGAGCAGGCCGCAGGCGCCCGGCAGCGGTCGCAGGATCCCGTGTGGACCTTGGGCGGGAGCCTCCTCGATTCGCGGATCGCCCAGGCGAAACGGCCGCCCCGGAGCGGGATACACAAGCTGTGGTGGGATTCCCGAGCGGCGAAGTGAAAACAGCAGCGCCCCAGCGCAGGCGGCATCGTAATGCCACGACAAAAAAGGAATCCCCCGCAGCTGCGCACGATCGATGAAGTCCTGCCACAGGACATCGTCCTTGGCCTCGCAAATCGACGTGACGCAGAGGCGGACCTCGCGCAGCGGACGGGCCTCGGCGGCGAGCCATAGATCCCGCAGCGGCGTGCCCAGGACCAGAATGTCGATGGCAGGCAGGAGCCGTGATCGGGCCGGCCGGCCCACCAGATAGGGGGCAGAGACATGAATAAACGTGGCGCCGTGGATCAAGGCCGTGATGAGGAGCATCGGCTGATGCTGCAAATAGGAATGTTCCGGCGCGGCCAGCGTGCAGCCACCGTGATGCATTCCTAAAATCAGCCCATCGTCGAGTGCCCCCAGGTACACGGCTTGCGCCGCCACCCCTTGCGGCACCCAGGCGGGATCGCGCAGGGGGGAAAAGCACAGCAAGGCCGCGGCGCGGGCGCCATACGAGTGCGAGGTGCCGAGCTCTTGGCCGATTCCGTTTTGCCGCTCCGCCGCTCTCGCCAGAATCTCGGCCAGGGCCTCGCGCGATGCCGGGGGGGATGGCAGCACCGCGTCCTCTAACGGCAGGGCTCCGCCGTGCACCGTCTCGCGCAGGAGCGGCAGATAGCGGCGCGCGGTCACCACATGCTGGGGCTGCATGGCGCGCAATCGCTTGCCTAGAAAGTCGGCGCCCAGCGGCGGCAGGACCGCGACGACCAGACCCAGCTTGAGCGCGGCGGCGAGCGCAATCAAGAGCTCGGGGCCGATGGGATAGATGATGCAGATGCGATCCCCGGCCGCGGTGCCGCGTTCCTGCCACTGCGCTGCCAGCATGCAGGCGCTGGCATACAGCTGGGCATAGCTCAACGCCTGCAGGGGAGCACTCACATCCAGGCTTGCATCCTCGCCGCGATAGAGCAGGCAGGGACGCTGGGCAGCTGGGCCCAGTCCGTGCCGCACCACGGCGTCGTAAAACAGGTCATACGTGGCGCCGAGTTGACTCTTGGGCGGGCTTTCGGCCTGCTCGGCGGCATCGAGGAACAGGACGCGAGCGAAGCCTGCGGGGTCGTCCAGGCTGGCCTGCAGCCAGCCTCGTTGGCGCAGGATGCCATCCCCGACGGGGCGCAGGATCTGGCGGATTCCTTCGATGGTAAACGGCATCTGCGAATGTCTGTCCCTTGGCAGTCGGAAGATCCGGGATGGGTCCTCAGTTGCGGAAGATGCGGCACTCGCGCACCCGCTCGGCATCGACCCCCAGTCGCCCCAGCGGCACCGTGATCCGCCAGGGCAGATCCGGTTGCAGCCAGACCTTCCAGCTGGCGCTCGGTGCCGCATAGAAAAAGTAAAGTCCCAGGGCGTTGCTCTTCTTGCTCTTGATCCACATCACGCGCGACGACGCCTGCCCGGGGTCGACGATCAGCGACCGCAGCACGGTCGCGTCAGGCTTTATCACCAGGGCGGCGACGCTGCTGTACGACTCGGCGCGGAACTGTTGTTCATCGACGCTGCGGATCAGCACGCGCAGGGGCCGGCCCTGATTGCTGGTGTCGCTGACCTGCAGCGCCACGCGCACGTACCCCGGCAGGCAGCCGGTTGCCAACACCGCCCACAGCAGAAGTAGCAGGGTCTGGCTACGGTACGCGAACACGGAACAGCTCCCACGGATCGGGGTTGACGACGAAGCGGATGGTCTGACTGTCCTGGCCCGCTTCGCCGTGGAGGTACCAGGTGCTGGTGCCCGAGCCATCCAGCGTCGAGCGCTGCAGCAGCCGGAACAGGCTCCAGGCCGAGTCAGCGACTTCGATCGTCTGGGTGTGCTTGCGACCGCTCTGAGCCGCGATCGATTCGACCCCCAGAACCGCGGCCCCTTGCTGCCACCAGTCGACGGACAACGATGTGGTGCTGGACTGTTGGTTGAAGCCATAGGCAGCGGCCTTGCCGATCTGCAGATAGGCGAGCGCAGCCTGCGTGGTCCTGCCCTCTGCGACCTGCGGACCGGGAACGCCGCGAATCCCCAGCTGCAAGGGTTGGCGATTGCCCTCGCTGTTAAACAGCGCGCGCGAGAGCCGGGCCAAGCGGTTGACTGTGGGCAACAGATCCTTCGGCAGGCGCAGGCTCCCCACGGCACCGGTGCGACCGACATAAGTCCCCGCCTGCTCTTGCAGTGCAGGTGAATAGAGCGTCCGCAGCTCAGCGAACAGCGGCCCCTTGCGTTCGCTGATCAGATCTAGCTCGGCGGGCGCTACCTCGCGTTCGGCGCCGGGATTGAAGGGGAAGCGCGCCAGCAAGGGCTCAATCTGGCCGTGCAAGACCTCGCGCCAGCGATTGGCCAGGACCCGCTCGATCTCATCAGCACCCGTGTGGTAGGCGGCGAGGAAGGGAGCCAAGAATGGACGTCGCAAAGGGCCGGCGATTCCCGCGCGATCGAGAAACTGCTCGGCTTGTCGCAGCGCACCATCTTCCTTCCCTTCGTGCATGCTGAGTGCGCTCTGCCCCATGGCGGACAGCGTGGCCCGCAGCCCGGCATTGCTGTCACCGGCCCCCCCGCTGCTGCCGACCGGCCCCCCGGGGGCACGATCGAGCTCTTCGATCAGCTTGCTGACCGCCGCCTTGTAGCCGGCCAAGCCTTCCGGCATGCCGGACGTCGAGCTAGCAGATGGGGGCGGTCCGCTGCTCGCAGCGCCAGAGTTAGCGGCGGCGGCGGCAGCGGCTGGCGCTCCGGCGGGGGCGGCGGGCTTGCTGTCTGCGGGCGGACGCTTGTCGTCCCTGCTGCCCTCGCGTGGTACGGCTGGGCTGGCGGCTTGGCTCTTGCCCGCCACCAGCTCGACGACAGGTCGGAACTCGCTGATGCACTGCGCAAGTGGCTGCAGGTACGGCTCGTCCAGACCAGGCAGCGTGGCGTTGTCGGCTACCGTCTGTAGT
>DAORCZ010000014.1:0-25866 GCA_035345735.1 Pseudomonadota bacterium
ATCAAAAATTAATCCAAATCAGGAGATTATGATTCATTCAACTACTCCCAACTAGACGCCGGAAAAAGGAGCCTCCCCATGACAGGTATGAACTTCTTCAAACACGTTCTGTTGATGTTCGGGCTGGGCGCCAGCGGCGTGGCGTGTGGTGAGTGCGACTGCCACTCGTTCTACGATCCGCTCTACGCCGACATCCAAACCGATATGAAGTCACTGACCTGCACGCAGGCCGGCTGCCACAACGCCACCGCAACGAACAAGCTGAAGATCGATATGACGCCCGGCAAGGAGATGGATAACTACAAGTCGCTCTTTGACCAGCAGCTGGTGATCAGGTCCGACGCCGTGAGCTCGCCGCTGGTTCGGGTTCCCTCAACGGGGATGGCAACCTCGGGCGCGTTGCACGTAACGACACTGACCGGCAGCAAGCTGACCAAGTGGCAGACCTGGATCAACGCCGCCGCTCCGTTTTGAGCCTCTTGGGGACAGTCTGCGGCTCGGGTCGAGCGTGTTATCGCGTGCTCTTTGACGTCGAGCTGAGCGTCGCGAGATCGCTGGCGCTGAACTTGAGGTCCGTCTGCGGTCCCAAGTCAGCGGGGATCTTCCTGGCCAGCAGCGCAAGAACGCGCGGGTACAGCTCGTCTTCCGTGACTCCTTCGACGAAGAATGCGTCAAACGGCACATTCCGCTCCATGGCCCGAATCTTCATCTGCCGCACGTCCCAGCGGAAAAAGGAATCTCCGGGACCAAAGTAGAAAGTCGGCCGTTTGATGAAGTCGGCAAAGTAGAGAGGCGAGCGCAGATAGCTCTCTTGCACAACGCTGGGGTCGAAGGGCACGAGCGCTGACGAGGACTCTTCAGAGACGACGCGACCCAGCTCGGCCGCGCCGCCCAGCGCAATGGCAGAGCGGAAGCGATCGCTCGCCACCGCCGCCAGCAGGGTCAGCGTTCCGCCGGAGATGCCGTTGCCGATCAGGTAGATGCGCTCTGGAGAGACAAAGGGCTGTGCGGCGAGAAAGTCGCGCGCAGCGAGGAGATCGTCGAGCTCCCCATAGAACAGCTCAGAGCGGCCCGGGTTGTCATTCTCGCCGCGAAACGCAGGGCAGAAGACCACCAAGCCCGCCTCGTGCAGGACGCGCACGCTGGCCTTGCGCTGCATTAGTGTAGAACCCCACAGCCCCTCGCCGATTCCCTGAAATCCGCTGTGCGCCCACAGCACCGCGGGATGGCGTTTTCCATCGCCGGGATCGGCGGTCAGATAACCGGCCAGCGAGCCGGGCTTCGCCGGATAGCGAACCGGCTGAAATGGGGCGGGTGGCTTGGGCGCAGCCCCACTGCGCGGAATCTCGGGTTTCGTTAGACGCGTCGAGAATGCGGCGCGCGCTGTCTGCAGAGTGAGCGTCGATGGGGGGAGCGTCACTTCCGGCGTGCTGCGCCAGAGGGTTCGTGCACCAAACACGATCCCGCTGAGCCAAAGCATCAGCTTGGCGACCTTGTACGAACTCGCCAGCTGCTTCAGTCCGTGGCGCACTGCCTCTTTGTCCGTCGTGTGATGCTGCGCGTTCGCCGCATTCGCCGCATTCGCTGCATCCGCCGCATTCGCCGCATTCGCCGCATCCGCTGCATCCACCGCATTCGCCGCTTCCTGGGCGGCCTTCGTCGGCGGTGGAGTGTCGGAAGCCATCCCGTCATTATACGCTGCCCGGCGGCCGAGCGCGGTACTGCATGCCGCTGTACACCCCCCATGCGCCTCGCGGGAATGGCGATGTGTCGCTATGCAAATGTTTTTGCATGCAGCCGGCCGGATGGCTGGTGTTCGGCCGTCAAAATTAGAAATCTGCTTTGGCCCCAACGATACCTGCGCCTCGACGCTACCTTTCATCGATAAATACCGGCTTAAAACGCCACCTGCGCCTGCAAGCGGACGCGGGCGCTGTCGAGGGTGGCGGCGTCGCTGACTTGTCGCAGCCAGCCCGTTTCTAGCTGGAACTTGAGGCTGTTGCCGACGAGGTAGTAGTTGATGGCGACGAGCAGCTCTTGATCCTGCTGCAGGGTGCCAGCGCTGCGGTACTGCCCGGTGACGGCGCTGGCTTGCTCGGGTGACGCGGTGGAGATAAGGACGGCGGCCCGCTCCTGGGCATCGCGGCGCAGGGCCTCGCTGCTGAGCAGCAGGCCGTAGCGCAGCGCAAGCTCCCACCCTGGCTGCAGGCGATATCCGGCTTGGGCGAGCACGCCGTAGAAGGCCGGGCGCAGATCGGTCGCGCCGCTGTCACCCTGAAACCACGCCAGGTAGCCGACGGCGTGCAGCGATAGACCGCGCAGCTTGAGCTGGGCCTCGGGGGCTAGCCGCAGGGCCGGGTCCAGGTATCGCGCCGGTCGGATGTCGTAGGTGGCGCTGAAGCTGACCCCTAAGCGCGCCGGGCCGCGCTGGCTGTCGCTGGGGGTCTCAGGATGCAAGCCGGGCGAGCTGTAGCCCAGGCGCAGCGCCAGCTCGGGATGAAACGTCGTCGGTGACGCGGGGGCGGTCAGGTCCGACGGATTGGCCAGCCGCTCGCCGTAGAGCAGCCCCAGCCCGACGCCGTGCGCCCGCCGCGCGTTGATGCCGGAGAACACGCCGAGCGCATACTCAAAGCCCGAGCCGCGCTCGTAGCCGTTGTGCAGCGCGGCACCTAGCTGCCGCTCGGCTCCTAGATAGCGCGACAGGATGCTCCAGTCGGTAAACGTCAGCTGCGTGAAGTACTGCAGCCGATAGCGGGTGTAGGGCAGCTTGAACTGTCCGACACGCAGGCTGAACTGACGGTGCAGGTTGATCTGGCCAAACAGATCGAGCAGCTCGATGGCTCCCGGGATCGTGTTGAGGTGCAGGAACATCTCGACGCGCTGCGAGAGGAAGCTGCCGCGCAGCATCGGTCGCAGGCGTCGCACTTCGGCACCCAGGCTGGATTCGCGGGCGGCGTCGGCGGCGGGCTGGGTGTCGCTGTAGGTCAGGCGGACCTGCGCCGCGAGGCCAATCTGCAGCGCATGCTGACCGCCGGGCGAACGCAGCTCAAACGGACCCAGGCTGGGCTCAGGGGCCGCCAGCGCGGGAGAGCTGACCAGACAACGCGCTGCAGTCAGCGCAACCACAAGAGACAGCTTGGGCAGGCTCATTTCCTTCTCCGGTCGAGGACGAGGCGCCTCGATCTACCGGACATAAGAGCCAAGCGCGGGCGAGAAGATTCGCGGGGCTGCGCGGGGCGCGAATCCTTTTTCGCGCGGCTGGCTCTTACTCTTCGTTCAACACCGTGACGGAGAATCGACCCATGACGCGCCCCCTCTATCAGTCCGCGACCGAAAATCCGCTGGGCTATCGCGACCTTGAACCCCAGCTACTGCGCAGCCGAGCCATCGATGTGCGCATGATCGATGTCCGCGAGCCGCACGAGTTTACTGGCGAACTGGGGCATATCCCGGGCGCCGAGCTAGTGCCGCTGGCGACGGTGGCGACGGCGGCGGCGGCCTGGGATCGGCAGGCTGACTTGCTGATCGTTTGTCGCTCGGGAGGGCGCTCGGGGCGCGCGGCGCAGCAGCTTGTGGCGCTGGGTTTCCGTCGCGTCATGAACCTGGCTGGCGGCATGCTGGCTTATAACCAGGCGGGTCTGCCCAATGCCTGTCCGCGGTAGGGAGGTGTTTGCAGATTGAGCTGTGCATGTCTTCAACGTGAACGTGCCTCACGGCGTGGGACCCCGCTATCCGAGACCCTTTTTCCCATCGGGGAGCGTAAAAAAGGGCTCTGGATCAGCGGGACACTGCGCGGGGTGGGGCTTGGTCGGGTAGCGACGGGGTGGTGGTTGATGTTGTACTGAAATTAGTATTCCCCAATCGGTAGTCCCTATCAGCACTTAGGTGTTGTGGACCACGGGGCCCATGGGATTTGGGGAAGGATTGGGCGGGGTATTGCTGCGGGGGCATTGTGGCTGCCAGTGATCCTGGCGCTCTGGATACGGGGGACATCCCGATGGACTTGCTCGCCGTAGCAGAGCGCTGTTGGGGCGGCCTGATGAGGCGGTACTTGCCCAATCGACGGAGCGAGTCCGGAAGGGGTGATGTCGGGGTTAGGGCAGACCACCAGCCGAGGGTTTACCAAGGCAGAGGAGAGGATGCATCTGTACCTTCGATGCCGCTTGGGCGGGAGGGATTAGAGTCCCAAGTTGTCGAGGTAGAAGTCGGCGCCACCGGGCGAGGTGGCGTAGACGATGATCTCGTTGGCCGGCGTGCTGTGGTTGGGAACCACCAGGGTCTCCCAGCGGCCGGTTGTCGTGCTGATGGCACCGATTCCGGTGTTGCCGCCATTGCCAACCCCAAGGCCCACCTGACCGCGCGTGACGTACACCTGGACGGTCGCGACGCTGCTCTGTGGGCCGGAGCCCAGCGGACTTAGGACCTGCACCACCCCGCTGCTTTGGCGATCGGTCACGACGTGCAGGCTCTTGTTGCCCCCATTGGGAGCCAGGTAGGACGAGTGCTCGGAGCTGAGCGTCGCGGGCCCAAACGGACTGACCAGATACCACCCAGCTGCTGCCGCCTCGTTGCTGCCCGAGGCTGACCATGTCGTCAGGGGGCCGGCGGTGCCCACCGTCTCGAAGCTGCCGTAGCTGGCCAGGTTCGGTGAGGCATACAGGCCGACGTTGTCTACATAGAAGTCAGCACCGCCGGACGAGCTTGCGTACAGGATGATCTCGTTCGCTGGCGTGCTGTAGTTAGGAACCACCAGGGTCTCCCAGCGCCCCGTCGTGGTGCTCCGCGCGGAGATTCCGGTGTTGCCACCATCGCCCACCCCAAAGCCTACCTGGCCTCGCACCACATAGACCTGGACGGTGGCGACGCTGCCGACCGGCCCCGTGCCCAGAGGAGAGAGGACCTGCACGATGCCGCTTTCGGCGCGATCTGTCTTGACGAGCAGGGTCTTGCTGCCACCGTTGGGCGCCTGATAGGTATCGTGCGCCGTAGTCAGCACCGCCGGTCCGTGCGGACTGGCCATTGACCAGCCGGCCGCCGCCGCGGCGTTGCTGCCTGTCGCGCTCCAGGTCGTAAGCGGCCCGTTGGGTCCGACGGTCTCGAAGCTGCTGTGGTTGGCCAGGTTCGTTGCGGCATAGACTCCCAAGTTGTCGAGGTAGAAGTCCGCGCCGCCGGGCGAGGTGGCGTAGATGATGATCTCGTTGGCCGGCGTGCTGTGGTTGGGAACCACCAGGGTCTCCCAGCGACCGTTGGTCGTGCTGACCGCACCGATTCCGGTGTTGCCGCCATCGCCAACCCCCAAACCCACCTGACCGCGCGTGACGTACACCTGGATGGTGGCGACACTGCTCTGCGGACCGGAACCCAGCGGACTTAGGACCTGCACCACCCCACTGCTCTGGCGATCAGTGACGATGTGCAGCGTCTTGCTGCCGCCATTGGGAGCCGCGTAGGACGATTGCTCGGAGCTGAGCGTCGCGGGCCCAAACGGACTGACCAGATACCACCCAGCCGCTGCCGCCTCATTGCTACCTGATGCCGACCACGTCGTCAGGGGACCGGCCGCCCCCACCGTCTCGAAGCTGCCGTTGCTGGCCAAGTTCGTGCTGACCAGCTGCTGTCCGTAGCTGCCGTACTGTTCTGGAATCCGTTCTGCCGCATCCAGACCACATGCGGTGAAGGTGCCAAGTTGTGCCAAGAACAGTCCAGCAAATAGGAATGTGCGCTTCATGGGAGTCTCCTTGCTCGCGTGGTTTGTGAGTCCGTCCGGGGTCTTTCGCACCAAGAGGTGCATGCCATGGGACTTGAGCAAGCTCAGTGCCAACGACCTATCAATGTCCCAATCCGCGGTCCTTCTCGACGGAGAAAATTCCTTTTTGGGAGCACATGTACACCGCTGACTTGCGCCCCGTGCTGGGAAGCCCCTGCCGCCCGAGCCCAGCCGTGCGGGGAGTCCGGGAACGCGTACGGTACGCGTACGGTACGCGTTGGCAGAGACGCAGCCTTTCCCCTGGGCTGCGTAGCCCTACATCTGCCTGTTCATCAGGGATTCAGGAAGCGCGTGATCCAGGAAGGACAAGCTGGGGGGCTAGCGGAGCGACAGCCGGGGAACCGGGGCGACACCCAAGGGTTGTGCTGCGGCGGGCGAGGGGGCAGGGAGGACAGAGCTGGGGCGGGAGGCTGAGCGTGCGTGCTGGGCAGGGACTAGAAGCGACCGCTGGCGACCATGCCCAGCCCTTCATGGCTGGCATACGGCAGGATGCGCAACGAGGCGTACCCGCTCGTGCCTGAGGAGGCCGCGTTATTCATCTTGGCCAGGCCGGCGATGAACAAGGCGAGTCCCGTGGTCTGTCCAGCGGCCATCAGGATGCCAAGCGGCACGACGTAGGGACTGCCACGGCTGGCGACCAGGACTCCAGCGATGGGGATCGCCAGGGCTGGTTCGAAACCGGCCCAGAGCGCAGTCATCACGTACAGGCCGCCAAAGGTCGCGCCCCCCGCGATGGTCAGGCCCAAGCCTGGGCGCCCTTTTCGCTGCGGCTTGGGGCTCGGTGGTACCTCCAGATCGGGGGCTGGCAAGCTCGCACGAACGGCAGGCGCGCGCAGCAGCTTGGGCACACCAGGCATCCCGATGTCGAACAAGAAGGAACCTCCATCCAGGACGGACACCAGCAAGGTACTGGGGGTCGTCGAGACCTGCGTGACCCTGTGCCCCTGAGCGACGAAGGAGCGCAGCACAGGACGTTCCGGCTGGCTGACATCGATGACGGCGACGCCTTGACTACCGCAGGTGACATAGACGTGCCCATCCTGGTAGATGAGCTGCCCTTTTTCGCCTGGCAAAGCCAGGGTCGCGACCGTGCGGAAGCTGCCTTCCGCCGGTGCCAGAATCAACAGTCCCTGCGCATCGAGCAGGTACCGATAGCCTGGCACGACCTGATTGGTTGCTGCGCCGGATGACCCCGCGACAGATAGCGCGGTGCCAACCGGAGTAGCCGACGGAGTCGGTTCAGCTGGAACTGCAAAGACCTGGCTGGTGGCACAAGAAATCCACAATGCTAAGCCTCGTCCTAGCCATGGACAGAGACTCCGTTTTGTTGAAGTGCTCTCAAAAGAGCTCGGTAGATTCGGGAGGGACATGACCGAGTAACTCTTGCGCATAGACATGGGCGAACTCCTTCTTATGGGCTGGCCTGAGGCCTCATCGGCTGGCCGTGACCTGGGTTCCTTGCGCGTTTCATGCCAAAGCCACTGCACGGCCGCTAAACCGCTGCTATCTCGAGGCGAGAGCGACGCTCGGGCCAGCCGGCATCGTGGTCGGAGAGGGCGAGCGCAGCTGCGCCAGCAGGTAGTCGCCTACGCCAAGGCCCCCTGCCTTTGCCTGCAGGACGGAGTTATGGTCACCGGCAAACGAAGGAAAGTGTTTCCGCAGGACTCGGAGAGCCCTCACTTCATCCAGCGCGCCTTCGTCCGCCAGCTGGCGCATCTCCTCCTGAAATCCGAAGTACTGCTCAGAGCTGAGCAGGGCTCGCCACACGTTCATGAGTCGTACGCCACCACGTACCGGGATGTCGTTGCGGTACAGAGCCACCAGCCGGCTGGCCAGAGGCGCCAGTGGACCCTCATCCCACCGCAAGACGACACCGCGCTCCTGAGCGAACAGCAGGCGTACCGCAAAGTGATCGGGTAACGACAAGGAATTTAGGCCATCCGCCGATCTGCGCTCCGCCGTTGCAGCACTGCCAACAAAGAGCCGGGAACAGGCACGCATGTCCTCGAGTCCGTCGGGCATAAAGGCTCGCGAGACATTCATGAAAAAGCCCGACACGCCGGTATCGCAGGGCCCAATGTAGCCATGCCAAGGGGTGTCGATGGCAAGCAGGTGCAGGAGCCGAAACTCGTCCTGCACATTCCGCTGTACCAACGTATTCATCGCGACTCGCGCGACGATGCCGCCCATGCTGTGGGCGATCAGCGTGATGTTGCGACCGTTTCCGCGTAACGAGCGATTTAGGCTGCGTAGCTCGTCTGCCAGATCTTCCCCGTTGCGCGCCGTGCGGCGAAAAAAGTCGTCGTAAAGCAGCACATAGGACTGCACATCGGCAGCTCGAAATCGCTCGATCAGGGATAGAAGCTCTTCGGGGCCGGCGTCCAGTCCGTGGATAAAGACCACCGAGGTATTTTCGGGATGGTAGTCACCGGCATCCTGTCCAATGGCGTACAGCGCAGCATGCCCCTTTTCTGCGAGTAGCGAGTCTTCCCGCACCCCGGTAAGCCGCCAAGGCAACAGACGACCGTGTGGCGCCTCAGCGACTTCCCAGCCGAGGTCTGTGCCATGGCTCGGATTTGCCGCGTGAGCCTGGGAGACCAGACTCAGCCAGCCAGACAATAGGCAGACCCTTAACAGAACAAGGCCAATCAGGATGCGCATGGGAATCTCCCGCTTGATGCCACCCCGCTGGCCTTCCGGTATGGGAAGCTCGCAAGGTTGCAGTCAAACCAGAGAGCACGCCGGGTGCCAAGGCCGATGCCGCACCTTCCCCAAGGGAACTGGACGCTGGCTACCTAGATCGGGTAGCCGCCCAGCCAGCTCGCGCACCGGACGCGTACCGGACGATCTGCGCCAGACTAGGAATCTGTAGATCGGTAGTCGTCGGCCCGTAGGCCGCGCTGTTCAAGCCACCTGAGCACCTGCGTTCGAGAGCGGCTCATCTCGCGGGCGATGTAGGCCACCACACCCCGATGCTTGATCAGCAGCGCGTGTAGCTCTTCTTTGCTGGGAACTGCGCCCCGCTCGTACGGCTTGGGCCGCTCGCTGGTCGCAGTTACGGGTGGGGTCGCTGGGGACGCCGCGGGCTCGGACCGGACCACGGAAGCGGGTAGGCCGCTCAGCTGGGGGGCGGCCGGTTCAGCCGACACCACCGGGGGGGCGGCGGCCTCCGTGAAGCGAGCCGGCAGAAGATCGATCCCCAGCACCGCCCGTCCGGCTCCTTTGATCTGGAGCTCGGTGCCCAGCTTGACGACCTCGCGCACGTTGTAGGGCCAGGGATAGGCCAAGAGGCGCGCCACGACGTCGGGATGAAAGCTGGGGACCCAACTTCCCAAGGTGCGCTGCAACAGCAGCAGGATGTCTTCTTTGCGCTCACGCAGCGGGGGCAGGTCGAGGGTAAATTCGGCGAGGCGAGCCAAGAGATCACCACGGAACTGACCTTCGGCGACCGAGCGACTGAGCACGCGGTTGGTCGCGGCAATTACCCGCACATCGACCGGCACCGGCTGGGTCTCACCGACGGGGACTACGGCTCGTTCTTCCAGGGCACGAAGAAGCTTGGGCTGAAGTGTCTGCGCCAGCTCCCCGACCTCATCCAGGAAAAGGGTGCCGCCTTGCGCGGCTCGAAAGTACCCCGGCTGCGGTGTCGCTCCGGTGAATGCGCCGCGCGTATGACCAAAGAGCTGACTCTCGGCCAAGCTCTCCGGAATGGCGGCGCAGTTCACCGCGACAAAAGGGCCTTGCCGTCCACTGCGCGCATGCAGCGCGCGGGCGGTGACTTCTTTTCCTGTGCCGCTCTCGCCAAGAAGAAGGACCATGGCGCGCGTGGGAGCCACCTGAGCAATGGCATGGCGCAGGGCGCGGAGCGCCGGGGCTCGTCCGATCAGGCCCTCGATCGTTGCGTCGCGCTGCTCGACGGGCTCATCGCGCAGGAGCACGAAGCTATTCCCCAGGCGAACAATGTCTCCATCGCGGAGCTCACTTTCCTGCCGCCGCTGAGCATTGACGTAGATGCCATTCCGACTGCCGGCATCGACAATCGAAATCCCGCTCGGCCCCACGTTGATCACGGCGTGACGGCGCGACAGCTGGCGATCGCTCTCGATGGACAGCCCTCGTTCGTGGGCTGGCACCAGCCGACCGAGAACGGTTGTGCCCTCGTCCAGAATCATGAACGGGCGGGTACTGATTCCTTCCTCACCCGCGAAGAGGACACGCAGCGTTGGCTGCCGCTCGCGAAGCAGGGCTGGGGCCGAGGCCTGCTCAGTGGTCTGGTCGCTCATGGTTGGCTAGCGCTCATCATCGTCGGACACCGGACCTACTATATCCTGCTTGGGCTGCCCCCGTGCGCCCGGTTCCCCGTCAGGTGGCGCCAGAGCGAGGCCCGGTGTGCTTCATTGCGTGGGTGAATTCGACTTAGGATGCGCCAGCAAAAAGCCAAATAACTGCTCACGCCAGGCCGCGGTAAAGGCCGGAAAATGTTCGCCCCCGCGCAGCGTCCACAACTCAACAGCCGATTGCGAACAGGCTGAATATTGTTCGATTTTTGATTCGTCGCCATCGGTATTCGAGTCAAAGTCGAAAGTGCCAGACCGCGGATTCAGTCCGCTGGAACATCGATTGTGCTTGGCCCATTGCGCTACCGTCTCGCGCGCGCTGGGATAAAGCGCCAACTGGGAGGCAAAACGCCCTCCGTCATAGTGGATAATCCCATCCTGATCCCCGTGGACTTGCAGTACGCTCACCGGGCTCTGGGGATGGCACTTGGCCTCGTCCAGCCAGGTGGCGCCAGCCACGCTAACCACCGCCGCAAGCTCCTCGGCGTGATCGCAGGCCAGGCGATAGGCCATGAACCCGCCATTGGAGTGGCCTACGACATAGATACGATTGGGATCTACACGATATCTTTGTTTCGTATCACGCAGGACCGCAGCGAGATACGATGAATCGTCTGTGCCTGAATTGAATAAGTTACAGCAGCCATCTGTGGCATTCCAAAATTGCAAATTTGTCTCATCGCGGGTGCCGTCTGGAGCAACGAACAAGAAACCCCGCTCGGCGGCTGTTTGCCGCAATCCAAAGAGCCGATCGACCCCATCGACCGTTGAAGCATAGCCATGCAGCTCAACCAATAGCGGGTACGCTTGATTTTCATTGTAATTGAGCGGTGTGCTCACGTTCACCGGGCGGTCACAGAGCAGTGGTTCGGTGACGTCTGATCCCGGACAGACGGGAGAGGTCTCCGTGTGGCAAGCACCCGGCAGTAGGGTCGCAAAGCAAGCGAAGAGAGCCACCGTAGTTCGTCGCATATCCGCGACGCTACGCCAAGCATGGGCCGTTTGCATCTCTATTTGTGGCCTCTCGAAGTAGCCCCCCCCCCGGACGTAAGCCGCCGGAGACTTGCTGGGCATCCTCCTTGGTTTTTCGCTTCTGTGCCTCCGGTGAGCGCGGCAAAATAACCCAAGCCCGATGGACGCTGCCAAATCGACCACGCCTGCTCTGCCGCCATCGGCCATGCAACCGCAGCTCCATCGAAGCGCGCTCTGGGCCACGCTGCAGCTTTACGCTTGGCTGTTTTTCCAGCCGGCCGCCTGGTGTCGGTACGTGCAGTACTGTGACCCCGCGCTAGCCCCAGACTTTAGTTTGGCGGGGCTCTCTAGTCAGCAGCTTCGCAATCCGCGGTTACGTCGCTTGCTGCTGCTGGGACATGTGGTCGCGCCGGCGCTTAATTCCCTGCTGCTCAGCGGGGTGTTGCTCCTCTTGCATGTGCCACCGCGGCTCTTGCTGATTCGCGTGTTGGCCTGCTTCAGCATGTCGGTGGGCGGCAGCATCATCTTTGGTACGGGGAGTGCATCAGCCGTAGGCATGGCAAGTGGCATGCTGGGCGGACTGGCTGGGGCTGGCGCTTTTGTGCTCGCGGCGGCTCTCACCGGGCGAGTCGAATTCCCAGGCGAAGCCAGCGTCGCCCGCATGATGCAGGAGTATCTGCGCGGCGATCCCGGTGGCAAAGCGGCACTGATGGTGGCCTTTGGCGTGGCCGGAGCCGGCATGTTTGTCGCGGTGGGGGGAGTCGGCCGGAGCATCTCGGAGCGGCGGGCGCAGCTGAGTCGCCGGCCAACGGCTGGCGGGGTGTTGTGGGGCCTGATCTGCGGAGCCTTCTTTTTCTTTTCGGCCACCCTGTCGGCCCGGCTGCTGCCATTTCCTTGGGCGATTTCCTTGGGGGGATTTCTCGCAGGCTTGATCTCAGCTCGCTGGATGACGGGATGGTGGGGGCGGAGCGTCCTCTTTGGCCTGGCCTGTGCGCTTAATAATCACCTGCTCGTAAATGTGATCTCGCCCATGACGGGGGATGTCGTGGTGTTGGGAATCATCATGGGAATCATTTTGGGAGCGTGGTTTGCCTTGCCCTACATGCTGGCGGAAGCCCTGGCTGGTTCGTGGTCGGGGGCCATTGCTGGCTCGCTCGGGTTCTCTGGGGGCTGGCTGCTCACGATGAGCGCCGCGTCGAAGCAAGCGATGCAGCTCGGCCCGCATCTATTGCCAGGCCTGCTGAGCCTGGAAGCGGCCGTCCTTCTGGGCCTCACCGAGTCGGTCTGGCGGCCTCTGCTGTTCTTCCCATTTGAAGAGGCTTGGAACCTGCTGCTCCTGCGCCTTGACCAGACGCCAACCGCGGGCTCGTCGCCGCCGAGCGAGTCCACGGAAACGCACACGCCCGCCCTGTGGCTGCGTTTTCATTCCGTTTTTTGGCACCAACATCAGCGCTTTCGCTTGTACGGACTGGACATGCACTTGGTGCTGGCTGTGGAGCGCAGCGCCTCGTATGGTCAGCAGGCACTGGCCCAAGTGGCGCAGAGCCATCAGCGCTGGGCCGCCACCGCCGCCCAAATTGAGCTCGATGCCCGCCGACTGGAGCGCTGTGACGATCTGCGGGCCATCACGCAGGTCCACCGCCACATTGGCTCGGCGGTCGCCGAGGAAGAGCTGGGCGGTCCCGCCAGCATGCTCCTCCGTCGCTTTGCAGCCATTGGCCAGGATGTCGAGGCCGCCCTTTCGCAGAGCAGTGCCCACAACCAGCGTCTGGGACTTACGGCGGTGGCGCAGCGCCTGCAGGCCTTGGTCGGCGATCTGGATCGCAGCAGCGAACGCTATGCACCGCGCTTCCGTCCGATTGCCGCCAGCTGGAGCCGCCTTGTGCAACAGCACAGTCAAGGCGTGGCCAGTGCCGTCGAGCTGCGTCAAGAGATCGACAATCCCTATGTGATTGGTGTGCCCCTTTCCTTGGCTGAGGAGCTGTTTGTCGGACGTACGGACATAAGTGGGCGCATCGAGCAGCTTCTTCTGGATCGGCGGCGTCCGCCGATGCTTCTTTATGGTCAGCGGCGTATGGGCAAGACCTCGCTGCTCAACAACTTGGGACGCCTCCTACCGAGTACCATCGTGCCCCTCTTCGTTGATTTGCAGGGGCCTGCTTCGGCCGCCAGCGATCATGCTGGGCTGCTTTACAACTTGGCGCGCAGCATGGTCGATTCGGCGCGCAAGGGGCGCAGCCTGTCCCTGCCTGGGCTATCCCGCGATGCCATCGGCGCCGATCCATTTACCGGCTTCGATGAGTGGTTGGATCGAGTCGAAGTCGCGCTCGGCTCACGAACGGCGCTGTGGACGCTCGATGAGTTCGAAGCGCTGGCGGTGGCCCTGCAGCGCGGTCGCTTTGACGCGGTCGCAGTGCTCGGCATGCTGCGTCATGTTGTTCAGCATCGGCAGCGCATCAAAGTGATGTTAGCGAGCTCGCACACCCTGGATGAGCTGGCCGAGTGGTCTTCCTATTTCATCAATGTCCAGGTTGTGCAGGTCGGCTATCTGTCCAAAGCTGACGTACGGAAGCTCGTCGAACAGCCCATGCCAGACTTTGCACTCCGCTATGAACCTGCCGCCAGCCAGAAGGTCTATGAGCTGACCCGTGGACACCCCTTTTTGGTCCAGCTGCTTTGTGCAGAGATCGTCACCCTAAAGAACGAGCAAGACATCTCTGCCCGCCGCCTCGCTTCGGTGGACGACGTCCTGGCCGCGGTTCCCGAAGCCCTCCAGCACGGGAGCTTTTTCTTCGCCGACATGGAGCGCAATCAGGTCAGCCCGGGCGGTCGACGTCTGCTCCGTGCCATCGCCGACCGCTGCGAACTAGAGCCCGTGTCGCGCGCCACCCTCGCCGCCCTGTGCCCGGCGCCGAGCTTGGATGACGAGCTGGCCCCGCTTTTACACCGCGACCTGATTGAGAAAGTCAGCGGTGGCTTCCGCTTTCAAGTGGAGCTGGTTCGTCGCTGGTTCGCTCAGCTCGACGCCAGTCGTGATTGAGTCGTAACCGGCCCCCCAACTGCCCGCAAAGCCCTGCGCTGGAGCACGCGGGCTTTCACTCCGCGATCCGGGGCCAGTGAGATAAACGCCCGTACCATGCGGGGGGCCGGGCCAGGCTGTCGTTCCAGCTGAGCGCTGGCCACGATGCTCGCCAATAACACCTTCATCTGCAGCTGCACCGAGAAGCTGCCGGCACAGCGCCGCACTCCGCCCCCGAACGGCATCCACTCAAACGGAACCGGATCCAGGCCAAAGAAGCGCTCTGGGCGAAAGCGATGCGGGTCAGGAAAGACGTCTTCCCGCCGCTGGGCCAGATAAATGCACGGCACGACGACGGTGCCCGCGGGCAGATCATGGCCGAGGAGCGACATCGGCTCGCGCAGCGTACGTGTCGTCACTGGAAAAATGGGACGCAGCCGCAGGACCTCGCGCACGACCGCATCCAAGTACGGCAGGGTCAGAACTTCCTCCCAACGGGGAGACTGCGTCAGTCTGGGCGAGACCTCGTCAGAGAGGAGCTGATGGCTCGGTGGGTCATGTAGGAGGCAGTCGAGGGCCCAGCTTAGGGCATTCGCCGTCGTGTCGTGTCCCGCGATGAACAGTGCCAGCAGGGAGTCACAGATCTCGGCATCGGTCAGTGGGCGTCCTTCGGCATGCTCCGCTTGCAGCAGCGAAGCCAGTACACACGGCTCGGGCTGCGCGTGGCGACGACAGCGCACAAGTTCGCGCGTCATGATCGCGCGCGCCTGCAGGGAGAGCTGCACCAGGCGCTCCCACGGTCCCCGCCCCAGCCGGGCCTGCATCCCGATCGGCACCAGCATGAACGGGCTGCGAAAGGCGGCGTAGGTATCGGCAAATACCCGTCCCAGATCGGTCAGGCGCTCGGGGGCTCCGGCGCCGAACAGCAGAAGCAGCGTGGTCTGTAACAGCAAGTCCTGCATGGCCACTTGCAGGTCAAACCAACCGGTGCTGGGCCACTTTGCCACGGCCGCAACGGCCCGCCGGTGGAGCTCGTCGATATGTCGCTTGACTTGGGCTTGGCCGAGCGCGGGGAGGACGACTTTGCGCATGGCCTGATGAATGTTGCCTTCCGCAACGAAGAGCGAGCTAGGCCCCAGCAAGCGACCAAACTGTTCATCCTTGGGCTGATGAACCTCTTCGTAACCGGCCGCAAACACCGCGCGAATGGCGTCTGGGTGCGCCACAACTACCATATCGCCATCGCCGTAGCAGCGGAGTTGGAAGATGTCACCATAGCGAGCTCGGCAATCAGCCAATAGCTCGGTTGGACGACGCAGCCAACGATAGGTCTGCCACGGGCGCGGATCAGCTGGACCGGGAATACGCTGCATCGGGTCAATCTACTTACTAAGCGGCAGGCGGCGAAGCGAAAAATTGCGGGAATCGACTGCTTAGACCCAGTCTGCAGGTTAAGTTCTCCTTGGCAAAAGGCTGTATGAACGATAGCATGCCAGCAAAAAATCCAGATATGCTCAAATCATTTATTCCCGAAATCGCAGGCCTTCGAGCTATTTCCCTCCTGTGGATGATCGGATTTCATATCGTATTTAGCTTCGGCTTCCATGTCCGTGCAGATGAATATCGCGAACGCCTGTTGCATCCGTTATTGCTGCTGCTGGCGCAGGGGCACCTGGGGGTGGACCTGTTTTTCGTCATCAGTGGATACATCATCTTCCGGCTCCTCGATGAGGAGCTGCGAACGCAGGGCAACCTGGCGATTGCGCTGTACTATCTCCGGCGCTGGCTCAGGATATTTCCCGCCTACGCGGTCGTCCTCGTATTCAGCGCATGGACGCTGGGGGCGGACGCGAATCTGTCATCAAGTTGGGCCAATTTTTTAATGATTAATAATTTCTTACCATTCCAGCAACAGGCCCTGCCGTGGTCTTGGTCGATTGCGATTGAATGTCAGTTCTATCTGCTTGCACCCTGGCTGCTGTTGTTCTGCCATCGCGCCCGCGGGCTGCTGCGTTGGATTTGCCGGAGTGAATCCTGGATAGGATTGGCCTGGATACCCTTGTTCATCTTGTTCAGTGCCACCGGCATCCAGCTATGGATTCTGATGGAGCATCAGCCCGTGCTGCATGCCATGACCCCAGGGCTGCGACCGCAGGCCTGGCTGCACATGCCCTATCTTTTTCATAGCGAAGTCGACTGGGGCTGTTTTCATGAATATTTTAATGTCCTCTACGATAAGCCGTATTGTCGCTTTGCCCCGCTGTTGTTTGGCGGCTGGATCGTCGCTTTGGAACGGAACCAGAAAGTAACTAGCTGGGCGGCGAGCGCCCAGCTTTGGGCTCGGCTGGCCGTGACCATGGCTGGGATTTTAATGGGGTTAAGCATCGCCCTGACTGCCTATATGAGTCTATGGGTATCCGGGAATCGCAGGTTGGACTTGGTGTCGCTATCGATATATCGGGTGATGTTTTCATTGGCGGCAGCGTATGTTCTTTTGTATCTCATCGCTGGTCGCGCAGAGCGGCGCCATTCTTGGCTTGCGCGGCTGCTTTCCGCGCCAATTTGGCAGGGTATCGCAGCCGGGTCTTATAGTGCTTATCTGGTCCACCCGCTGATTGTGCTGGCCCTGTGGTCCGCTGTCGCAGCGCGCACCGCGCAGCACGGTAGCGGGGTCTGGCTTTGGCTGGTGCCGGCGGCGTATGGGCTGACCTTCGCGTGCGCTGCGATTCTCTATCGCACTGTAGAGCGGCCGCTGCACGAGCTAGGTCGCCACTGGACGCGCCGGCCGCCACCGCCGCGCACCTGACCAGCGCCCCGACGGCCGCGTACCGTGCGCGTCCGCTGCTGCCTGGTGGCGAGAGCGGCCAGCCAAGAACTCCTGCACACGGCCCGCTTGAGCATCCGCGCGGCTGGCATGCCGGCTGCCCCGAGTCCACCGGAGGCTCTGGGTGTACCGGGCGTTCCCGCGGGCTTCCAGCCGATGACCGGCCGTTTGAACTTCATGACGACGCCGGCGCTTGATGCCGAGTCCCTGGCGAAGCGTCAGCGTCATAACCAGGGAGCCAAACTGCTCGCGACCGGCATCGTGTTCAACGTAATCGGACTCGCGCTGACGATTACTTCCGCCTTCATGGTCGATGCAGCGAATAAGCCTGACTGCCGCGTCTACATGGGAGAGACGCGCGGCCACTCGCGCTTCTCGGAGGCGGTATCCATCGGCACGGCGATGGCTTTCATCCCCATGGCTTTCGGACTTGCCCATCTGGCCACCGGTATCCCGCTTACGGTCGTCGGTGGGATCCGCTGTTGACGGTCGCTGACTCGGCCACGGCACGCAGGTTGCTCGACGCGCTGCCAGCGTAGCGATACCGGGTATCGCGACCTGTCGGCGTGCGATACCATCGCGCACAGCAGCCATGGTGAACGTGGGTCAAGTGATTGGGAGCTATCGCGTCGTCCGGATGATCGGTCGCGGCGGCATGGGCCTGGTCTTCGAGGCACTGCATCTGGCGATCGGGCGGCGGGCGGCGATTAAGGTCTTGGCCCCCCAGCTGTCCGCCGATCCGCAGCTTGCGGCGCGCTTTCTGAACGAGGCGCGGGCCGTCAATCTGGTGCGGCACCCCGGGCTGGTGGAAATCTTCGAGTTCGGTCGGCTGGACGATGGCACGGCCTTCATCATCATGGATTACCTCGATGGTGAGACGCTGGGCTCGGTACTGCAAAGATGCGGATCGCAGCTTGAGCGCTCGCGAATCCTGGATGTGGTCCGTCAGCTTGCGGCGGCCCTCGCGGCGGCCCACAGCGGTGGCGTGATCCACCGAGATCTGAAGCCCGACAATGTGATGCTGATCGCCGATGTCGAGCGGCCGGGGGCTTGGCGCGTCAAGATCCTGGACTTCGGAATCGCCAAGCTGGCACTAGACTCCCTGACGACGTCCGCTTCGACGGAGACGCGACCTGGCGTGGCAATGGGAACGCCGGCGTACATGGCTCCAGAGCAGTGTCTGGGAGCTGGGCAGGTGGACGGCAAAGCCGATGTCTACTCGCTGGGCGTGCTGTTCTACGAGATGCTGGCAGGCCGACGGCCGTTCGAGTCCACCCAGCCGCAGGAGCTGATGCGGCAGCACCTGCATGCGACGCCACGCTCGCTGCGCTCCATCGGTATTCAGGAAGAGCTGACCCGCCTAGTCGATGCGATGCTGGCCAAGTCGCCAGCCGAGCGCCCTACGATGCTCCAGATCTTCCAAGCTCTGGCGACTTCGTCCGGGTCAGCCGGCCCAGAGCAGACTCCCGCTTCACCGCTTTTGCAGAGCGATCGTGCGGGGCAGCTGTTGCCGACCTTGGACTCTGATCGCTCCCTGACCCCAGCTGGGTCCGAGGATTCCTTCATCGCCGGACCGCCCATTACCGAGCCGCGGCAGTTCTTTGGTCGCCAGCGCGAAGTACGGCGTCTGTTTAGTCTGTGGCGCCGTGCGCCGCTGCAGAACGCTGTTATCGTCGGACCGAAGCGCAGCGGCAAGACCTCGCTCCTGCACTACCTGCGGCAGATCTTGTGGGCCACCCAGCTGCGACCGGATCAGCGCAGCGACTTAGTGCCTGAGCCGGCGCGCTATCGCTTCCTGTTCATCGACTTTCAGGATCCGCGCATGGGAACCAAGGAAGGCTTCCTTGGCCATGTCCTTCGGAATCTGGGCCTCCCCATACCGAATCCCTGCACGCTGGAGCGGGTCATTCCGATCTTATCGGAGTCTCTGCGCACGCCCACCATCCTCCTCCTGGATGAAGTCAGCGTAGCCCTGGATCGGTATTCCGATCTCGACACTCCTTTTTGGGAGGGACTGCGCGCACTCGCTATCAACCAGGTCGGTGGCCAGCTTGGATTCGTGCTCGCGAGTGCGTATCCTCCCCATGAGCTCGCCGCCCGCCACGCCAGTGCCGGTTCGCCATTTTTTAATATCTTTGGCTACAGCGCGACGCTCGGTCCCTTGGCAGAAGCAGATGCCCGCGGGCTCTTGGCAAGCTCTCCGAGCGCGTTTTCTGATGAGGACACCAAGTGGATCCTGCAGCAGAGCGGAAGCTGGCCGATCTTGCTGCAGATCCTGGCCCGCGAGCGACTATTGGCTTTGCAGGAAGGGCTGCAAAGCCATGAGTGGCAGCCAGAAGCCATGCGCCAGATTGAGCCCTTTCGTCATCTGCTGAGGTCCTAGCGAACCGTCGGGGGGGCCACGCCAGCGCAGCGGAAGCTGGCCTCGGTGCCAGCGGGAAATGGCCGCCCACCGCGCCGCCATACACTGGCAAGCGCGGTCCCGTTACAGCGGTCTGGTGTGGGCTGCGCACAGAAACAGTCTGTGGCTTCACCGCTACACGCTGCGCGGATGGATGGTTGCATGCGGGTTGGCACCTGCGCATGCGCCCACGCATCACAGCAGCGATCGCTACACTGCGGCAGGAGCACATCGGGCACAGCCCCTGGCGTTGTCGCATCGACGAAGCCAACCTGGCAATCGGAACGCGTCTGAATTCCTTGCGCGGGCTCAGGCTGGGGAATCTGGGTGGGGCGAAGGCTGAGGCAGGCGTAGAACTCAAACCCCCGAACTAGCGTCTCCTCCGCAGTGTGGAGCGTCTGCGCGTAGGAGGTCAGGTCGCAGATACTTCCTTCGGCCACACTCTGTGGCCGGAATAGTCCTAAGAAGGTCGACAGGCGAAGCTGGGCCTGGCCGCTGAAGGCTCGGCCGTCGGTCGTCTGAACAGCGGGGGCATAGCAGGCTGCGCCCGCTTCCGTGGCTGCCATCAGGTGAGCCGGATCACTTGCGCCAGTGCTGCTTCCGGTCACCACGACTTGGCTCAACAAAGTCCGCGGATCCGCGCTACTCCCATCGAGTGGCCACAGGCCAATGACAGACAGCTTGCCGTTCGGACGTAGCTGGGCCAGGAACTTCGCATACTGATCGACTGGCTGCAGGAAGGACATGCTGCGGGCATGACAGTTGTGCTTCGCACCCGCGGTATTCATCGGCTCATCACATTCCAGACTCCGAGCCAGGCAGCGATACTGGCGACTGTAGCAAGAAAAAGGAATCTCAACGTCCGCCTGAGTGTCACAGGGATAAGTCACTCCCCCCGCCTGAAACTGGCGGATGGTCTGAGGGGTGTTCTCCGAACGATGGGACGCTTGCACCGAGCAGTCGTCCTTGTCGGTCACAAAAATGACGACGAGCTGGGAATCCACGCGCAAGAAGCCGCGATTTTCGGCGAGGTGGCCGTCGAGAGCGCGCCGCGCAGCTTCGAGCGGCGACGTCAGCTGGCAGCCACGGGAGCCCATCAGCGCCATGCACTGCGCCGCAAGCTCGGGTCCCTGGTCGCGCCCGTCTATGAGGCGGGGCGCAATGTTGCTTACGCCCTGCCCACTATCGACTGAGATGAAGGGCTCGCCGTCCCGCGGGGCGAGTCCGGCGCTGGCACACAGCGCGTTCAGATCCTGCAGGCAGGCTGTCCGCGCCGCATCACTTTGGCCCGGGCGCTGACCGCAGGGCATGGCCTGCAGTCGGCCATCATCGCCTTTTTCGGTAGCGCAGGCATCCGCCGGATCGATGGGGAAGGGGACTTCTCCCATCGGAAGACTGCCGACATCGGTCGATACAAAGCCCAGATGGTAGTCGGCCGATCTCGCTTCCAACGCACGCATCAGGCCTGGAATCTGTCGCGCAACCTCGACTTGCTTGGCCAGCATCGTCTCGCTGTTGTCGATCACAAAGAGGATGTCCCAGCGCGGACTTGGATAGGGTTCGTCCATCAGGTCATGGCTTGTGCGCTGTACGCAGCTACGAACCTCAGGCTGCGTCGTCGGCTCGGCCGCCGCACAGAACGGACCCACCGCCCCGCCATCGCAAGCCAAGAGCGTCCATGCGCCGCTGAGTATCGCAGCCCCTCGCCATCGTGCTGCCTTGTTCATGGTCTTCCTCCTGAGCCGTGAATCGCGGAGGCTCTCATGCAGAAGGTCCTCATCCGCCTTGCCGTGCCGCTTGGCTCAGGCCCAAGCTATCCAAGATCCGTGCCGCTGCGCGACCTCGCGAGACACGTGGGGAGTCTGCGTCAAGTCATCCGCAGGCAACGAACGACCTCCTCAGACATCCATTGCTGCTCACTCGCACAGAGGGTCCTCCGGATCCTTGCAGATGACCGTGCACACCGTCCTTGGCTTCACGGGGAGAGTGCGCGCTTTGCTCGGAGGTTTAGCCAGCATGGCGGAGAGCCGATGCAGCACGGCCAAGAGATCTGCATGATCCTCGGGAGTGAGGGCCGTGGCTGCAATCGACAGGCGATCCCCGCTACAAGCGCTGGCTTGCGCGGCCCGCTTGCGACAGAAAAAGAGCGCTTCGTGGGTTCCCGCGAGATCCATGTCCTGCCACCGCAAGCGGGCCAGCGTCAACAGCGCCCCCGGATCTCGGGGCATGCCGCCCCGCTCGGTTCCGGTGGCCGACTGGATAAGCCCCAGAGCGGCTGCCTTGGCCATGCCATCGCCGACATAACTTAGGAATTCCGCCAGACGGAGCCGCAGGGTTCGATCTCGGGCGACACGCTCCAGATCCGGGGACAGAAGCTTCAGGGCCTGGATCGCACCGTGCTGGCCCTGAGTGCGCGAAAGGAGAGTGGCCCATAACAGGCGCAGGCGGCGCTCAACCCCCTTTTTCTCGACGGAAAACTGATACTCAGAGCCAGTCAGCGCCTCAACCTGCTGCAGGGCCTCGGCTGGCTTGCCTGCCGCAGCCAGGGCCTCGGCCCGGCTCAACAACGCCTGCGCGGCCGCAGTGGGAATCGCTCGTGGGTGAGCCTGTGCCACTGCATGGAAGGCCGGCCCCAGCGTGACGAGCGCGCAGACAAAGCCAACGACACGCGCCAGCCGGGGTCCTGAGTGTTGATGACGTACTGCTAGGAACATGTGGATGACTACCTGCCCTGCTCAGCCCCTACAGTCGAGGGTGTTCGGCGGACGACGGCCCCAAGTTGCACTCATATCCAGCGTTCATTGCGCCGGCGGAGCCCATCCATGCCTACCTGGGCGTCGGCTTGGGCTCTGGATATACGAGGCAGTGCGCGGTCTGGTACACCTTGAATAGGGGTGTGCCATTTGAGGTCGCGAAGAGGTGCTCTGCTGGAGTCTCGACGAGGATCGCACTGCAGCCCTGTTGCCCGGCGGCCTTTCGGAGTTCGAAGAGGACCTCTCGGCGTCCGGCTTCGCCTGCCCCGAGCGGGTGAACATCGGAGTCTCCCTTTAGGATTCCGATGTCCACTGCCGATTGGAACGCAGGCTCTCCCGGTTGGATGACGAGAACATCGTCCGCTGGACGCGGTACGAGGGCATAGGGACTGGGCGCCGTGCGCGTGAACTGCACAGAGGCAAAACAACCAAGAAGCCCAACCGTCATCCATGCAACCAGGCCATAACTGCGTATAGAGACCTTGCGTTTCATGCTTCCTCTCCCATGTGAAAGACCGCGATGTGATGACTGGAACGGTCGGGCGATACCAGGTCCGCTTGTCGGCGGTAACCCCGTCCCCTCTTCCGTGCCCCCAGGCGCTGCTTCGGCCGCGTTTGGGGTTTCAGGAAGAACAGGGTGCGCGTCCCCTTGGACGACCCATCGCGCCCGCATCCAGCTACGGCACGAGTGTCTCAAGTTCTATGCCAGACGTCCGCGGTTCTCGCGGGCCGCTCAACCTGCAGAGCCATGCCGACCGGAGCGTCCGGTACGCGTCCGGTACACGTCCGGTACAGGCACGCAGCACGCACCGTACAGCCCACTTGGACTCCCTGGGGCCAGCCCCGAGACTGACGCGGGGGCTCCCTCCTTCCCGGGGTGCCTCTGCGGGGTTGCTGTATGGCACGGGGTTTGAATTAGAAAAGCTTCAGGCTCCCGCCTATCGTCGAATCGCCGACCCCATGTTTTGGCCGCCCGGTGCTCCTGGGGGACTGGGTGATGTGCGATTAGCTCGAAGGATAAACCATCTGGAATTTTGCGATGGCGGAGTATTTGTAGGACCATTGATCGCCAATTGTAAATTGGCGCTGGCGTTCGAACATGCGTCTGCCCTTACGCGAGTGAGGTTTGGAAGATTGCCTAGTAAGCTGGGGCGCCGCGTTCTCCGCTCAGTAGCCAACTGCGATAAAAAATAACGGACTGACGGCGCTGCCGCAAACCGTGGCGCGCAGGTTTTGAACGGTGTGCAGCCTCACGCAGTTCGTCGGCGAAGGGCTGCCCGGAGGTCCGCACGGACTGCGGACGATATCTAAACAACGGAGAAGAATAGATGAGAAAGCTTGCACAATTTGCTGCGATCGTTGCCGTGTTGGTTCCCCTGATGGGCTGTGGAGGCCCCGACAACGTGAAAGCCTGCAATGATTTCAAAGAAAAAGCGAAGTGTGGAAGCGCCTCCGCCTCGTTGGATAGCTTCGACTGCAATTCATACAAGAACACGGCCTGTGACATCTCTGAGTACTTCAATTGCTTGGGGCAGTACTACGTCTGCGTCAATGGCTCGTACGATAGTGCGAAGTTGTCGATGGTGACTAGTTGCGCAAGCAAGGCCGTCTGCAAGTAGCGTGTTGTGAGTCGTATTGCGAAATCGGTTCGTTAGCCGCACAGGGCTCCTAATCTAATATCCCTCGACACCGCGCTTCCCCGTTCCTTCCTCCCAGCGGACAGCCCCGGGGTCCGACGTTCACATCACCCCACCGTGTCTTGAGCCGCAGCCGAGGTGGGGTCGCGATCGCGCGGTAGCGAATCGGCATGGAGCGGGAACTGGTACGCAGCTTGCTGCGACCGGTTGCCGAGAGGGGGAGTACATGACGTGGGTTCGCATCATCCAAGCGGTTGCGCTAATCGCCGCGATGCCCTTTTGGGCACGCGCGCAGACTGAAGCTCTGGAAGTCGTTGGACAGGTTGTGCGGGTTCAGGAGTCAGGCCAGAGCGCGCCGGCCCCTGGCCGCATGGTGTGGCTGCGCGGTATGCAGCGGTTCGTCTTTACGCAGGCTGATGGCCGCTTCAAGCTGAACCAGACGGAGCAGCAGTACCGTCGAGGACAGCTGGTTGAGGTCGTGGTGAACCAGCCCGGCTGGCAAATCTTCGATCCAGTCGGGGGACGGATCACCTGGCCCGAGACCCAGGGCGGAAGGTCGGTGGTGCTGCGGATGGCCCCGCTGGGACATTCCGTTTTTCTGTCCGATGCTGCCGTCAGTCTGTTCCTGCGCGAGGCCGTCTTCGAGAGTAGTCCGCCTTCCCCAGGAACCCCATCTTCGTCCCCAAGTGCAGTGCAGGAGGCGATGGGAAGCTGGGCGCAAAAGTACGGTGTCTCGCTTTCGCAGGTACAGGCCGCTTTAGATTCTTGGATCGCCAGACGTCGCGACGGGCACTTCGCAGAGCCCGATGAGCGCTGCCTATGGCTCTTCACGCAGGGAGACCTGGCGAAGAGTGCTGCGTGCTTTGCAGAACCCGGCCAAGCCGGGGATTCAGAGACGGAGCCGCTGGTGGCGCGCAGCGCGGCGCAGGCCGAGCGGCTGTTGCTGCACTACTATCGCAGCCTCTATCTGTCCATGAAGTTGCAGGACCTGACTGGGGCTGACAGCGCGCTGCAGCGCGCGGCCCGGCGCATCACACGCGACGTGGCACCAAGTCAGTGGGCGATGCTGCGGCAAGACCATGCGGACCAGCTACGCTTCATGGCACGCAGCCAAGACGGGGAGCAGGCGCGGGCCCTGCTGGAACGCTCGGTCGCGGCCTACCGCGATGCGCTGAGCGTGTACACCCAAGCGTCTTTGCCAGGGCAGTGGGCGGATTTGCAGCTTCAGCTTGGGATTGTGCTGTGCCGCTTGGCCTTGGTTTCGTCCCCAGAACGTCGTGCCCCCATTCTGGAAGAATCGGCCGCTGCGCTGCGACTCGGCCTGCTGATCTTCTCCCGCGAGCGATACCCAGAGCAGTGGGCCAATCTGCAGGATTGGCTGGCTCAGACGCGCATGCAGCAGGCCAAGCTGGTCGAAGGCGAACAGCGCGACACGCTGCTGCGAGAGGCGCAGTCCCTGCTGCGGGCGGTCACCTCCGTTCGTACTCGGCAGCAGGCACCTGCACAGTACGCGGCAGTGATGCTGGATCTTGGGGGGGTATGCCTTGCGCTATCAGATCGTGCTTGTGCCGTCGCATCAGCCCTGGCGGCATACGCCACGGACCCCAAGAATCACGGAATCTATGCGGCCGTCACCACCCTGCTTCAAGAAAAGATGTTCGATGCCGAACGTGCACTCGCCATCCACCGCGATCATGCAGCCCGTTATCCCGAAGCGGAGGTGATCTGGGCGAACCTCGCCGAAACGCAGCTGCAGGTGGGGCGCTTTGCCGAGGCGAGACAGCAGATCGCGTGTCTCATCGAGACCACCGATCCAGCCTTGCGGGCGGCCCTGCTGGCGCTGCAGGTCATGCTGCAGCTGATCGAGGGTCAGGTGACAGACTATGAGCGAGCCCTGCGCGGCCTCCGAGACTGGGTCGCGGCCCAGAAGGCGGAGTTCCAGGTGAGGTGGAACTTTGACAGCACCGCCCATTTTGTACGCACCAAGGTACGCTCGGAGTCTTCGCGTACGCGGCTGCTAGCACTTATCGAGGCACTGCGGCAGAAGGACCGTGACGCGATCTTGGCGGGTATCGATGCACTGCCCAGAGGCGAGCAGTTGGTTCCCATCCAGAAACCGTAGCGAGGAGACCCGATCAGTGTGGCGCCCGCCCGGA
>DAORCZ010000015.1:0-22960 GCA_035345735.1 Pseudomonadota bacterium
CGAGCGCTCTTGCCGGAAGCGGGAGACAAAGCCGTTGATGTAGCGATAAACCGGCAGGCCGTCGATGACATCCAAACGCAGCGTGACGCGCTGCCCGACAATCTTGTCGAAGGGAATGTCGTGTTGCTCGGAGATCAGCGAGAGCTCGAAGTGGAAGGGCTGGGAGAGACCTTCGCTGCCGCTTACCGAGTCGACGATCAGGACGTCAGCACCGAGCGGTGTGGTGAACGAGAGGAAGGCATTGGCTTGCGTCTTGTTTCCCATGGGAATCCCCGCTGCTTTTCGTTAGGCAATCTCGAAGCGGAAGCTGGCGTCGGCCGCCATATCGAGGCGAACGCTGGACGAGGTCTGACCGCTGGCGATTCGGCTCAGCAGCTCGCGCGAGAGACCGGATAGGAGCGAGCGGTTGACGGCTTGCTCCACGGCACGGGCGCCGATCTCCGAGACCTGGCTCTGGGCCAGCAGGCGCTCGAGCACCGCAGGACTGTACTCGAAGGTTGCGCGATGACGTTCCCACAGGCGTCGCTGCACCTTGTCGAGCTGTAGCCGCACGATCTGGGTCAAGCGCTCGCGGTCCAGTGGATAGTAGGGAATGGGGGTCATGCGACCGAGCAGGGCTTCTTCAAACGCCTCGACGAGCTCTGGCCGAATGACATCGAGGAGCTGTTCCGGATTCGGACGCGCGGCAGGATCGGCGCACAGCGCGGCGATGCGACGCGAGCCGACGTTGGAAGTCAGCAGCAGCACGGTGTTGCGGAAGTTCACTTCGCGACCCGTCGCATCCTTGAGAATTCCGGTGTCAAAGACACTGAAGAAGATCTGCTTTACTTCGCGGTGTGCCTTTTCGAATTCGTCGAGCAGCACCACCGAGTAGGGTCGGCGTCGCACGGCTTCGGTCAGCACGCCGCCTTTGCCATAGCCGACGTAGCCGGGCGGAGCGCCCTTGAGCGCAGCTCCGCTGTGGCTCTCTTTGTACTCTGACATGTTGATGCTGATGATGTTGCGCTCCCCGCCATACAAGGCATCGGCGAGTGCAAGTGCGGTCTCGGTCTTGCCGACCCCACTTGGGCCCACGAGCAGGAAGACACCGATGGGTCGATTGGGCGCCTCCAGCTCGGCGCGGCTCACGGCAATGCGCTCGGCAAGCGCGCGCAGCGCATGGTCTTGCCCGACCACCCGCTCGCCAAGCAGCGAAGACAGCTGAAGGACGCTGTGGATCTCGTTTCTCACCATCTTGCCGGTGGGAATCCCGGTCCAGCTGGCGACCACTTCCGCGACCGAGTGGGCACTCACGCAGTCGTGGACAAGCGGCGCCTCGCCCTGCTTGGCTTGCAGCTGTGTACGCAAGGACTCGAGCTGACCGGGCGCCTCTTCGCCCGGCTTCGCTTCGCGGCGCAGCGTCTGAATTTCCTGCACCAGGGCGTGCTCGGCTTGATAGCGCTCCTGCAGCTCGCGTCCCTTGGCTTCGACGCTCTCCCGCTCGTGCAGCAGCGCGGCGCGATGCTCCTGTTCGCTGGCGGTGTGACTGGGCTCGCGATCGAGCATGGCCAGCTCGCCATCCAACTCGGCAATGCGTCCCACGCACTCTTCGATCGCAAAGGGCGTGGCCTGCTGACTCAGGGCGACCTGGGCACAGGCAGTGGAAAGGACGCTGACCGCCTTGTCCGGGAGCTGACGATCGGCGATGTAGCGATGTGATAGACGCACCGCCGATTGCACCGCTTCCGGCAGGATGCGCAGTCCGTGATGCTTCTCGAGCACTGGCACGATTCCGCGCAGCATGACCTCGGCGGTTTGTTCGCTGGGCTCTTCCACCTTTACCATCTGGAAGCGGCGGGTTAGCGCGGCATCATCTTCGAAGTACTGTTTGTATTCGCTCCAGGTTGTCGCAGCGATGGTGCGCAGCTCTCCGCGGGCCAGTGCTGGCTTGAGCAGGTTGGCGGCATCACCTTGCCCAGCCTGGGCACCAGCGCCGACCAGAGTGTGGGCTTCGTCAATGAACAGAATGATCGGAGTTGCCGACGCCTTGACTTCCTGGAGGATGGTCTTCAGGCGATTCTCGAACTCGCCGCGCACACCCGCGCCAGCCTGCAAGAGTCCCAAGTCCAGCACGCGGATGGCGACATCCCGCAGCGCCTTAGGAATATCGCCATCGGCGATCTTCTGGGCCAGACCTTCGACGAGCGCCGTCTTCCCAACCCCCGCCTCACCAACCAGGATGGGATTGTTCTGGCGATAGCGCAGCAGGATGGCCACCATCCTGCGAATCTCGCGATCACGACCCAGGACGCGCTCTAGTTTGCCGTCCCGGGCCCGTGCGGTGAGATCGGTGGTGAAGCGATCGAGGGCCGGCGTCTCGGCATCGCTCGCCGGGCTCTGCGCGGGAGATTCAGCCCGCTCCTTTTTGGCCTGCTTCTCTTCCTGGCTGGTGCTGCACAGCGTGCCGAGCTGCTGACTGAGCGTCTCCACCGAGATGCGTTTGCACTCCGGAGCGGTCTCGCGAATCAGCGGCGCCAGATCTTCATCCCGCAAGAGCGAGAGCAGCAGGTGACCGGAGCGCACGCGCGAGGCGCTGCAGTCGATGGAGGCACACAACCAAGCTTGGGCCAACCAGCGCAGCACACGCTGCCCCAGGGCCGGGGCCCGGCTATTGCCGGCAGAGAATCGATCGAGAGATCGCGTCAGCTCACGCGAGAGACGCGTGGTGTCGATCGAGAAGTGACGGAGGATCAGCGCGATGTCGTGATCCGTCGGTTCCAGGAGGCGGAACAGGACGTGCTCCAGATCGACATGCTGATGGCCTCGGCTCACCGCGAGGGCGATGGCGGCTTCAAAGGCGGCCTTGCTGGTGTCGTTGAGCCGGCCGATGAGGCTTCTTAGATGGTCTGCGTTCATGCTCGGTCTTTCTTGGTTCCGCTCGATCAGTGGAGGGCGGCGGCTGGCCTGGGCGGCTGCACCCAGGGGACCATGGTGCTGGGAAAGAGGCTGTCATCCAGATCCGTCTTGGGCCGGTCGTTGATCAGCCAAGCCGCGATGCCGAGAACGGCCCGGGTTTCTTCGTTGTCGTCCAAGCTGCAGAGGAAGGCCGCATCACGGCGCAGCAGCAGACGCACATCAAAATCCAGCTCCAGCCCGACATAGAACCGGGTGAGGTGCACCAGCTGAAGGAAGCTCTCGCCACTGCTCTGGTTCTGCTGCGGCGGCAAGAAGTACCGGAACTGGCGGGCAGAGAAGGGGCCGAGGACGACCTCGAACTTGGCGTTTTCTAGCAGGACCTCATCACCGATGACGGTCGATATGCCCAGATCACAGTTGGCATCCCCAAGCTGACTCTGCTCACTGGCCGGCAGGGGGAGGCGCTGCGGGACAAATTCCTGCACCCGCACCTGCTCGGCGGGTAGGGAAAAATAGTCGGCCAAGAGTCGCGCCAAGCTGCCCTGCGGCCGGCGACCCTGGGCAAATAGGCCGGCGTAGTAGGCAAGCGATTGGTCGCGTACCGAAAGACGACTGCGCAGATCGTTTTCCCCGATGCCTACCAGGCTGAGGAGATAGCGCAGATAGTCATCGACTTTGCTCGGTTGTGAGGCCCGATCGGCCGTGGTCGCCTGTCGCGACTGCCACTCGAAATCAACCACGATGTGGTGCTTGGACCAGGCGCGATAAAAGAAGCTGGCTAGGCGCTGGCCCAGCATGTCCAAGAAGTCACGCACCGCGCCATCGCGCAGGCGAAGGCGCTGAAAGACGAACTCGGAATAGTGCAGCGGCAGCACGCCCTGGGGACCAAACAGACCAAAGAAATTGGTCGTGATCGGCAGCGGAGTCTGCGGATTCCGCCAGGCCGGCGACAGAGGCACACGGCGCTGACGATCGAACTGTTGACGATCTTCGGGATCGTAGCCGAGTGCGTACAGCTCACTGGCCGGAAAGGCGAGGGAGGCTCGCGCTTGGAAGCGCAGCGGTTCGTCTTGGGGGGCCAAGCCGCGACCCACCCGCTGCTCAGTTGCGCGGGCAAACAACAGATCGACCAGGCGCACCGCTTGGAAAAAGGAATAGCGATACTCCTCCCCCCCCAAGAGCTGCTCGACAATCGATGGTGCGCGCAGCGGGGTCATAGCACCGGCCTCACTCCCAGGCGGGGCGCCCAGCGACCGATCTCCTGCCCGTACTCGTTTTCAGCGTAGAGCGAGGTGAAGGAGTTGATGCTGACGTACTGCGAGAAAAAGGTCTCCAGCACGGCCGCAAAGAGGAAGGGACTGGCCCCCACAAAGTGTTCGCTGTGCAAGCGCAGGCGCAGCGCGACCCCACGACAGAAACCAGGCAGACCATCGCGCGCCCGGGCCACCGTGCGTTCGCTGCTGAGGTGAAGGATGCCTGCGATCTGTTGCGAGTTGTTCTCGCCGCTGCTCTGGGCGTCGTAGAGGCGGAGGAGCTCGCGAAAGGCGGCCAGGCCGTGGGGGTCCTCGACCAGGGAGAGGTGGTTGAGATTCAGGTGTCCAACCAGCCGCCACAACAGGCCCTTGCCGGTGGGCATCTGACGGGCGGGGGTCGGCCGTTCCAGGCAGTCGATCTGCGCCAGCTTGTCGGCCCACGACGCGGGAGGCAGGAAGTCACCATCGGGCTCTAGATCGTACTCGTCGCGGGGGACGGAGGAACTGGGATGGCCCCGCTCCCCAGTCTGTGCCGCGCTGGGCGCGATGCGGGGACGGCGCGAGATTCCTAAGGGCAGGCGACCGGCTAGCTCGCGGTTGGTGCAGGTCGTGCTGATGAGCAGGGTGTCACGGGCCGGCTGGTGGAGGTTCAGCCCAAGATCGACCAGCGAAATGAACACCTCGCTGCCGTGTTCCCCACTGCGGCGCGAGCACTTGTAGTACGCCCCGCGCTGACCCGGGCTGAGACCTTGTCCCCCGTCCTTCAGGCCATACAGCGGCTGGTAGTGGACGGTCTCTGGATTCGCCAGCGAGGTCGCGACCACGTCATCCACCGAATAAACCTCGGTGGTCTCTTCGTGGCGGGCATCTCCCACGACGCGGTATTCGGCGCGGGTATGGTTCAGGCTGATGGGCTCGGCCGGCTGCGGAAACAGGTTGATGATCGGCGTACAGCCCAAGCGAAAGTCATCAATCTGGGGCGTAAAGCTGGGCATCGCACCAGACCCCAGGATGATGATCTCGGCGATGGCTCCTAGCTGCTGGCGCAGCGCGGCATCCAGGCCATCGAGGTCGAGAAATAGGAACTTCTTCGGGAACGCAAAGTATTCCTGCAGCAGGCGATATCCCAGAAAGCTCCGTCCGCTGTACGGGAGAACTCCTTCATCTTCCGCAAAGCCCACCGGGCGAAGCCGCAGCGGGCGCAGCGTCCCGTTGGGGAGGCGCAGATAGACATGCGAACGGCGCTGCGAGAGCGCCGGACGCACCAGCGCTTCATACAGCGCGAACTGTCGCGGCCCATCGAGATAGAAGCGGATGGGCGAGCGCTCCTGCGGCGGCTTGAGATCCTTGAACGTGCCCTCTTGCGAGCGCAGCAGCAGACGCATCCCCCAGCTGGCCCAGCTGGAGTCGACATCGGCAGGAAGCTGCAGCGCCCCTGGGGAGCTGAACTGCACCCCGTGAACGACGATGGGCCAGGTGTTGACCGGCAGGCAGGTGCGAAAGCGGCAGCGTGTATCAAAGGGGCGGATGAGTCGGGTGTGGATCAAGGTGCCGGGCGGCATCCTGAGCCACTGACCGGGCTTGGGATGTAGCTGCGCGATCGACAGGGAAGGAATCGGCAAGAGATAGTGCGGCAGCAGGGAGTCCAGGAAGGAACCGCAGATCTCGGGGAATTCTTCATCAAGCTTGGCGTGGACACGGGCGGCTAGGAAGGCCGCGCCCTCGAGGATTCGTTCGACATGGGGGTCATCGCACTTGTCGGGCTCCAGCATCAGCCGCTGTGCGATCTTGGGGTACTTGCGCGAGAACACACTGCCCATCCGGCGCAGGAAGAACAGCTCGCGTTCGTAGTAATCCAGCAGGTGTTCTAGCATCGAACTTCCTTAGTCCTCGTCGCTGGATTGGGTAGATGACGGCGTCGTGGGCTGCGGCTGGTCCTGCACCTGGAACACTTTGTTGTGCACCGGCAGCATGGCGGCCAAGCTGACCTGCTCGATGCGAGGAGGGATGCGCAGCTGGGCTGCGATGCGGAAGATCGCGGCAGAGTCTTCGGCGGAGACCTCGGTGGCTTCGACACGCGCCCGCAGCATGCGGGGTTCAAAGGTTCGCACCGCGAGTCCGATTTCATCGGCAAGGCGGTCGCGATCGACCCCGCTGAAGCCAAAGGTATTCAGATCAGGCAAGCCGAAGTTGAAGATGGACTTCCGAAGCTCGGGATATCGCTCACTCCAACCGCGGGTGGAGCGACGCGTCGTACGCAACAAATGGGTGAGATCGACAAGCAAATCATCGCGAAACTGGGCAGGCGTCACATATCCCAAGTCTAAGTAGGGCTTGGCGACTGCATGGTGCTCCTGCACATCGTCGATGCGACCGGGGCCGGTGGCTTCAGGATCAAGAGACTCGTCCTGCAAGCGACGCCACAGCGAACCACGCAGAGGTATGGAGGAGCCATTTGTCATGATGGGTTCCCTGCGAGCAACAACAGCCCCCGGCCTAGGATCAACGTAGGAGGAGGGTGAACAGCGCGCTATGAAGGTGCCTGCGACCCCAATCTGCGGAATGCCCGATTCTGGCGATTCTGGCGCCGTGCTCACGTCCACAGTGGACGTGCGGCACGGCACCATTGCAGCTTGGGGGCCTCAGCGCCTTCTTCACGCGCGGCCCAGGCCGGGAGGCTGTTGTCGCTACCAGTCCAGGACTAGGCGACCGCCGTGTTCTTGTCGCGATCCCAGCCCGCCCGCTGCGGCGAGCCCGGCTTGCCATCGACGATGGGGGTGAACTCGGTCTTGATCTTGCCAAAGCTGAAGGCCAGGACTTCGTGCGGGATGTGGCCTTCGTTGTGATCGGTCCGGAACGAGGTGATGTACACGTTCTCTAGCGTGTACTTCACCAGCTTGTTGCGATCGCCGTTGGCGTTCATCACCTCGACTTCCATGTTCGGGAAGTAGGTGCCCTTGCAGCAGTGCTGCATCAGGCTGGGCGAGGACTTGTCAACGGCCTTGGTGACCACGAAGTCCTCGATGTTGACGCGGCCGGCATTCCGCACGCCACCCGGACCCGCTCCGATCGGCATGTGCATCGAGAAGGAATGCGACAGGACCTCAATCCAGTCCTTGTGATCCTTGTCGGTGCAGGATCCCGGCACGTCCTTAATCTTGAGATAGCAATCACTGGCCATAGTTCTCTCCTTCCGTGGGCTCATACAGAAGAACGGCAACATGCACGCTCTTCGGAATGGCAGTGGGGCGTGGTTACTGCTTCTTCTGGGGCAGATCGGCGACCAAGCGCAGCGAGGTCGTCACGGCTTCCAGATGCATATGCGGCTTGAGGTAGGCGACCGCGCGATACCAGCCGGGCTTACCTTCCACCGTCTCGACATCGACGCGCGCTTCTTGCAGGGGATAGGACGACTTCAGCTCTTGGCTGGCGTCCTCATTCCCCACCACGTAGTTCAGAATCCAGCGATTGAGGTAGTCCTCCAGATTCTTTCGCGTGGTGAAGGTGCCGAGCTTGGTGCGGTTGATCACCTTGAGGTAATGCGCAAACCGCGAGGCGGCAAAGATGTACGGCAAGCTGGCTGACAGCCGAGCGTTGGCATTGGCCGATGACTTGTCGTAGACCGCCGGCCGCTGACACGACGGTGCGGTGTAGAACGTCGCGAAGTTCGAGTTGTCCTTGTAGACCAAGGGAATGAAGCCTTGGTCGGCCATCTCGGCCCAGCGGGGGTCCGAGATCTTGGTCTCGGTCGGGCACTTGATGGCCTGCGTTCCGACCTCGGTCTGGAAGTAGTGCAGCGGTAGGTTGTCGACCCGGCCACCGCTCTCTTCCCCGATGATCGCGGTGGTCCAGCCGAAGTTGAAGAAGGCATCGGTCAGACGAGCGCCAAAGGCATAGGCGGCATTGCCCCACAGATACTTGCCGTGGTCGCGACCATCGACGTCTTCGGTGAACTTGAACGACGCCTTGTAGTTGCCTTCGTGGTAGGGCTCACGCACCAGGAAGTGCGGGGCGACGAGTCCGACGTAGCGCGACTCTTCGGTATCCCGAAAGGCGTTCCAGTTGATGTACTTCTCTTTGGCGAACTGGACTCCCAAGTCGACGTGCTTGGTGGGCAGCTCGGTATAGTCATTGACGTCGAACATGCGCGCGTTGGCTGCGGCAATGAACGGCGCGTGCGCCAAGGCCGCTACGTTGGCGATGCGACCCAAGCAGGCGATGTCGGTGTTGCTCTGATCGAACTCGTAGTCGCCGATGACTGCGGAGTAGGGATTGCCACCCGCCGTCTCGTAGACGTCTTCCACGAGCTTGCGATAAAAGAGGCTCTTGTCGAAGGCCTTGGCCGACTTGAGGTCTTCATCCAGCTCATCGCGCGTGACGTTGAGGACGCGCAGCTGAATGTCCTTGATGATCTGGGTGTTGCGCACGAGATAGTTCAGTCCGCGCCACGTCGCTTCCAGGCGCTGGAACTTCTCGTGGTGCATGACCGCGCTGACCTGCGCCGAGATCGCCTCGTCGAGCTCGACGATGTACTGGCGGAGGGCGCGCTCGACCCGGCCTTCAAGCTTGATCTGCCCGGCCATGACCTTGCTGATCAGAAGGTCGATCTCGCTGCGCGCCTGATCTTGTTCCCGCTGATCATTGATCGTCGTCGCTGCAATGACCGCGTCCAGGGTCTTGAGTTCGGTCTCATTGAGCGAAATATGGGTCGCCGCTTGCGGGCTGGTGGCGCTCATAACCTGCGCTTCCATGGCTTATTCCTCCGCCTTGGCTTCGCCGGGCGCCTCGGCCGGGCGAGGATTCGTCGAGCTGGCGATGACCTCGCGCAGCAGCTTGTCGGCTTCGCTCTGGCCTTCGAGGCGGGTGAGCAGGCTGTGCATCTTCTGCCGCAGGGCCAGGAGCTCTTTGGTGGGGCCCAGATTCTGGGCGATGACTTCCGGCTCGAAGTCCTTGAGCGAGTCAAAGCTCAGATCGACCTTGAGCTTGGAGTCACTGCCCTTCTCTAGCTTGTTCTCGACGGCGAAGCGCAGGGACGGGGCCGCTTTCTTCATGACTTCGTCGAAGTTGACGGTGCTGATCTCTTCGAACGTGCGGTCTTGGAAAGGAGCCAGCCGCTTGGCCGGGTCTTTTTCGTTGTGTCGGTCGCCGCTGAGGGCGGCCACGATTCCCATTTTGAACGGCAGCGACACCATCTTGATGGCGCCGTCGGTCTCGACGTCATACGTGATGTGCACGCGGGGAGCGCGGACCTTGGACTTTACGTGCTGAATGCTCTTCGACATCTACACTCCTTTTTTCATCCTTCCGTGGGCGTCGCATGGACCCCTGAGGAGTCGCTCGGCAGACCGAGCAGCGTGCAGATCCGCTGCAGCCCCGGACCGTTGGTGGCGAAAGCCTGCTCCAGCCATAGGCGCGGAGAGCCCGCGGTAGCCATGGTCAGGAGCTGGGCCAGGAAATAGGACAACGGACTCAGGGGCTCGTACTGCTGGAGATAGACACCCGCGTCGGCCAGCATGGCCAAGGCATCGGGACGACTCTGAGGAAACGGACACACGCCAGGCAGGCGCTCGCTGGCCAGCTTGTGCTCGGGCGCTTCAAGAGCCAGGGTGATGAAGACCTGTTCTTGTTCATTGCCCGAGGTCCGAAAGACATCTTCCAAAAAGGGGCGCAGCGAGTCGCTGCGGGCCCACAGGATCAGGCGAAACAGCAGGCGCGGCAGGGGACTTAGGGGCTCATGCCGCTGCAAGAACTGCGCGCTGGCCAGGATCAGACTGAGCGCTTCGGCGCGATCTTTGGGCTGATAGCGTCCGTTGGCCAGAGCGGTCATGGCCTGAGGCGGCGGGGAGGGCGCCCCCCCCCCTGCCGCGTCGGTGCGTCCGTTGGCCGGCGTGGCACCCGGGCTGGTCGTGGGTGCGCGCTCTTTCCCTTTGCTGCCGGCGGTTCCCGCAGGCCGCAGACCGGTCACGAAGGCTAGACAGCCCCGAAGCTCGCCGATCAGGGGCGACAGCGGCGGCGCTTCCATTTCAGCGAGGCCCAGACTGGCCAGCGCTGGGCGGGCATAATAGCTGCGTAGGGTCGCCTGCAGGGCCTGCGCTTCCTCGATGCCCTGCTCCAAAGCGGCAGCGAGGTCGACAAAGACTTCGGAGTCCTGGGCTGCGACCGCCGTGCTGAGGTCCTCTGGGGTGAGGCGGGAGTCCTCGCTGGCGGTTTCCCAGTCGGCGATCCGGCAGGGGCGGCCGTCGGTGGTCTGGAACAGCGGAGTCAGGCGCAGCAGGGCGCGGGCCGCATGGTCGACCTTTTCAATGGAAGTGCTGCGCAGCGCCAAGACGCGGTACTCGTGCACCGCGGGCGCTTCGACAAGGGGCTGCGCCAAGGGCTCGCCATAGTCATCCAAGGTCTCGACCTTGGGCGGGGGATTGGGATACAGCGTATTGCCGAAGCGGGCGTGTAGCTCGCGGAGCAGATGCAGGCCACAAGCCAGTCCGCGGAAGCCATGCACCCCTAAGAGGCCACGCACGCAGAGGGCCGCAACCTCTAGATCCTTGCTCTCCTGCGTTAGACAGAGCACCGCGCGCTTCAGCCCGTCCGCGACCCCGCGCGCCAGAGCCGTCTCATCGCGTGAACCAACCTGCCGGCCTTCGCTGTCGGTGGTCAGGATGACCGGCACAGACTTGCCTTCCAGCAAGTGCTCGATCTCGCTGGCCGGCGAGCGCGGCAGCTGGCGGAGATCGATCCCGGTCGGATGCGCTTCCGAGATCGGACTCAGCAGCCGCTCCAGATCGATTCCCGGAAGGGAATAGGATGTAGCCGCAGACATAGGAATCTCGCACTACCCAGCGCTGGCCAGAGGAGGCGACATCGGAAGCTCAGGGTCGGAAAACGGCAGGTCTTCCCCGAACTCGCCGAGCCGTAGAAGGTTGCCGACCTCCAGCAGGGGAATATCCGTCGCCTCGGCCATCTCGGTTGTGGGGCCGAGTGACAGCAGGCGGGCCCCCATTCCCAGCGATAGTCCGAAGTCGTTGTCTCGCCAGACACTCATCCGGCCGAGGCGAACCAGGGGATCTGGGCTCCCCTCGCTCCCAGGATAGAGAACTGGCATAAACGCTCGCAGCTGTCCGACGTCGAGCGCGATATCGACAGGTGTCCACAGCAGATCGCGAAGCTGCTGCGGGCGGGGAATGTGCAGGCTGCGAATCTGTTCCCAGGGCAGCCAGACGTAGCGATCCTGCAAGAACAGCTCAGCCACGGCCGCGACGCGGTCATCCGCATCGCTGAGGGATCCGCTGTGGGCCCCGCAGCGGACCCAGACCGGGGGGCGTTCCGCCGCGATGTAGTCGACCGCCTGGCGGGCCTCGGCAAAGTCGCCGGCCGCCAGGCGATGAAGCAGGGTTTCTTGTGCCGCGGCATACGGCGGGGGCTGAAGCAGATACTGCGGCGACTCCTCGCCACGTAAGACACGATCCCGCCGAAGGCTGGCCTCTAACAAGGAGCGATAGACCGTAACCCCGGAGGCCGCTTCCGCGTTTTCTTGGCCTAATACAGTAAGCTGTTGCTGAGCCCGCTCATACTGGCCAGTAAACGACAAAAGAGTGAACAGCGTAGTTCGGCTGCGAAAATCGAGAGGATTTGCTTGGACGGCTAACTCTGTAGCGGACAGAGCTGCATCCAAGCGACCTTCAGTGATTTGTGTCCTGATGTCCATGTTTGTCCTCTACTGCGATGTATAGACAGCCACAGTACGCAGCGGTTCCTGGGATTCTGACGACAAAAACCATTTTTAGAGCGCCGTTGGGCACACTCCAAAAGGGCTATCAGGCAAACTCAGCAATAAAAATTAGCAGCCTAACCGGACTCGACCATATTGGCTGTTCAGGCGCTGGGCGATTACCAAGCTCGACCATAGAGCCTCAATGGCGGCTCCGATGCAGGCTTGCTTAGGTTTGGATATCTAGAGACCTTGCCTGCAGATCTGTCAATGGCAAATTTGAAAAAAAGAAATATTCCGATGCCGTTTTTATGGTTGAGCTCGATCGTTCCTAGGTGGATGAAGGACTATGATCAAACGTACCGTTGAGTTAGCTAGTCTGCGCGGCTGCGCGATTGCCTGCTGCCCATATTAGAATTGAATCATATAATTCTAGGCTGAGTTCGGCAGCGCCCGGCTGGGGGGGCCGCTAGCGCAGCCAGCCCTCGGGGTAGCCGCGCGCTAGCTCCAGAGTGGAGAGCTCGACGCCCTGCCCAAGCTCCCAGTCGGTGAGGTCTTCCTCGCTGACATAGCCTGTATCCCCCTTGGTCCCGTCGTCTGCCTCGCCGCGGTTTGGCCCGGCCGTGGCCTCGATGAGAGCGCTGGCATCGGGCGGCGGCTGGGCGCGGTCCCACTGCGCACACAGCTGCGAGAGGAATTCGATGGGATGGTAGTGCCACAGTCGGGCGTCGGGCGGCAGAGAGAGCGCGCGAGCGACGCGAGCATCCAGCCATGCCGCCGGCTGTACCTGCTCGCAGAAGATGGCCGCCCGCTCGCCGGCAGCGAGCTGTCGATAATGCGCGGAACGACGGAGCTGACGGTCAAACTCGGCCGAGGTGGTCAGCTGCCACTCAGAGGGGAAGCGCAGCGCCAGCCGCCGCAGCCCGGCGTGCTCGGCACCCGGTGGCGGCGACGATGTCGACGGGGACGAGCGGGGGAACAGGGTGTGAATCACCGGGTCGGCGCAGAGGGGACCCTCGCCGACGCAGTCGCGGGGCTCGAAGTGGCCGGGAAACAGCGCAGTGGCGACCTCGTCCGGGGCAAACACCTGCAGATGAAGCTGCGGCGCCGACGAAGAACGCGGCCCGGCCGGCCCGACCGAGCCCAGGCGTTCGCCCGCGAGGACTTCGACGTTGGGAAAGCAGACATCTACACCGGGCAGCGTGCTTCGCTCGGCTGCGTCGCTGCGCTTGTCGCGTCGCCAGGCGGGGGCCTCGTCGGACGCGGCCGGGCTGTCGAGGTGGTAATAGAGGATAAAAAACCGCCGGTCCTGACCCTGCGCCGTAAGCGTGTGCTCGGTCAGCACAAAGTTGGTCGAGCCGAAGCTCTGCAGTGGGCGATGCAGGCGAGCCGCAACGAGCTTACCGGGCCACAGGGCGTTCACCGCAGCGCGGCGGGGCCGCTGCAAGTGGATGCCACCGTGCCAGACCAGCTCGCTGCCGCAGCGGCTGACCGGAAAAAAACCGCCATGTGGCGGGTTGGCCACACTGCTCGTCAGCTCGGCTCGTTCGGGGGCGGCCCAGGCTGCGCTGGTAGGACCACAGGCCAGGCCAAAGCTCCGCCGACCGGCGACGGTGGCCAGCACGCGAGCGAAGTCGAAGCAGCCCGGATCCCACTTCTGGGACGAGACGTGAAAGTGACCCAAGAGCCCACTGAAGCGCTCGGGCTGGGCCAGGCAGGTGTAAATCGGCCCGCCATTTTGCGGCGCGTGCAGCGGCAGGCGCGGGAAGATCCGCACCAGCTGGGCGCAGAGCTCGCTCAAAGAGAGGTACTGCGCGTCGGTGAAGCTCCACATGGTGTACGGATGGCCGTGCACCGTGACGGTCTTCGGCTCGCGATGTCGGCGATGGCTCTGGCTGGCATACAGGTTGGTCAGCCCGCGATTGCACAGCTCCACACCGATGGACATGCCATTTACGATCTGGGCGTGGAAGGCGATATCTGCCAAGTCCAGGGTTTGATAGATAGTGCCGTCCGTATCGATGAGGAAATGCGCCGAGAGTCCGCGCTCATCATGCAGGACATGAAAGCTCTCCCGAGCATTGTCAACTCCATCGTGATGGATGACGAGCTGACGAATGACATGCCGCAGAATCGTGAGGTCTTCGCTATGTCCCATCAATTCTTTGCGTGGACGATAACGAATAACGCGATTTTCCATGCCGCGGGCTGGCCGGAATGGGCGTGGATCGGCCCAGCCCGCCTGTCCCGCCGGGCCGCGATAACAGGCGCGCTGATAGGCGCTAAACCGGGGATTGTCGAGCCAGTTCACGATCGGGGCATTGGTCTGGATCCGACGCTGGCAGACGATCAGCTGGCCGGAGGGCGGTGGCTCCGCATCGCGCTCTGCCGAGGCCGCGGCGCCCGGCGGCGTCGCGGATTGAGCGAAGGTCTGCCCAGCCAGGAGGGATGAGAAGATCATCGCGAATACACGGCATGATTATGGTTGAGTGCGCTAATCTGCATTAGTCGAGTCCGCTAGCTAGGTTGGGTTAGCAATGGTGCTAGCCTGAGACGATAATTTTCCTCTTTATTTCATTCACCGCGCCGTGTCTACATTCCTTTGCAAGAGGGCTAATGTATTGTTGAGTGCGCTGGTAAAGAGACGATCTGGGATTCATCCAAAGAGCCGCCATGACGTAATCAGCGTTGCGCTCTGTATCGTGGTGAGTGGGCTGCTGTATCCGCCCCCGGCGGCTGGGCAGTCGCCCCCTGGGGGAGCGCTTGCGCCGCCGCGGGTCTGGCCGGTGTGCCACGCCGAGGGGGTGCTGGCATCGCGCGAGCGGATCCGACTGCTGGCTCGCTTGATGACGGTGGGTGGGGAGCAGATCCTGCACCAGCGTCCCCTCGCGCTGGTCAGAGACGGCCGCGTGCTGCCCTGCCGGCCGCCGGGCTGCCGGGCCGAGCGCAAGCGCTTCAGCGAGAGCGGTCAGCCGCTAAGTGTCGCGGTGCTCTGGGAGACCTCGCTGGCGATGCAGGGCGTGTATGCCGAGCTGCAGGCCGCGGTGGCGAGCTTCGTCGGGCGCTTGCCCGAGACGAGTCGAGTCTGGCTGATGCCGCTTCGCAGTCGCGAGCCCGGGGGGGCAGAGCCGCAGTCGCCTTCGGCTGCGGGCCCAGCGGTCCTTGCCCTCTCGTCCACCGAGGACACCGAGGTGGCGCTAGTCGATGGTGTCGCCGCCGCCGCCCGCGTGCTCGCGGCTGATTCAGCGGGGCATGCGAGGCGACCGCCTCCCCGCTTGGCGCTTTTGGTCGTTGGCAGCGGCCTGGATGTGCTCATGCTGCCGGCGCGCTTCGCCCAGCTGGGCGACCGCTTGTCGTCGTTGGAGGTGCCGCTCTACGCCGTGGCGCTTTCGCCGCGCAACTACCAGCTGCCGATGTTGAATCTCGCCGAGCTTGCCTGGCGCAGTCACGGCACGTTTCGCTGGGTCAAGCTGCAGCCAGAGACCTCGGTCCGCGCACTCCTCGACGAACAGCTCGACGCTCTGCTGAACGAGCTACAGAGCAGCGAGCAGGTGACGTTCTCTGGTGAGGCGATCCGCAGCCTGCTGTCCCAGGAGCCGCCACCGACGCAGTTGGCTCTGGACTGCGGAGCTGAGCTGTCGCGCCCGCGCCCGGTGCATTCCTTGGTTGCGCGTCGCTCGGGTCGGGGCATCAGGCCCTGGCTGGGAGCCGTGCTCTGCATGCTGCTCGCTGGGCTGTGGCTAGTCCTCGGCCGCCGGGTCGCGCGTCGTCGTCGCCGCATCGGCGTGTAAGCCCACCGGGCCGTCGGTGTCCGGACCGGTCGCCCGTCTGCCCCGGCTCGGGTGGTCGATGCCGGCCTCAGGCCTCGTGCGATTCCTTCAGCTTGCGCAAGAGCGTGTTGCGGCCGATGCCGAGGATGCGGGCCGCTTCTGAGCGGTTGCCGTGGCAGCGGGCGATGGTGTGGGCGACGTAGCGGGCCTCAACGTCTTGCAGGCTGAGGTCGTTGGGGAGGTGCAGGCCGGGCGAGGCGGGCGCGGGCGCAGCCGGGTCCCCCGTCGCGGGGCGTGGTGGTGCGGGCGGTGGCTCGGGTAGAGCAGCAGCCGGCGAGGGCGTGGGGGCGGTCGCGGCGGCCGCGGGGCGGGGCAGCACGACGGGCAGCGGCAGATCGAGCTCGCTGATCTGATCGGCTCCGCACAGCGCGACGGCGCTCTCGATGCAGTGCTCTAGTTCGCGGATGTTGCCGGGCCAGCTATGGCTGCGCAGGCGTCGCAGGGCTTCGGGCGAAAGGCCGCGCAGGGGCTTCTTGTGGCGACGGGCGTAGAGCTCGGCGAAGTGCAGGGCGAGGCGCTCGATGTCTTCGCTGCCGCGCTCGCACAGCGACGGCAGGAGCAGTTCGATGACCTTGAGGCGATAGTACAGGTCGGTGCGGAAGCTCTTGGCTTCGGCCATCGCGGCGAGGTCGCAGTGGGTGGCGGCAATGATGCGCAGATCGACGGCGATGGTCTTGCGTCCGCCGACGCGCTCGAACTCGCGGTCTTGCAGCAGGCGCAGAAGCTTGCCCTGCAGGCTGGGCTTCAGATCGCCGATCTCGTCGAGAAACAGGGTGCCGCCATGCGCCAGCTCGGCCTTGCCAAGGACGCGCTGCTCGGCACCGGTGAAGGCGCCGCGCTCGTGGCCGAACAGCTCGGATTCCATCAGCCCGTCGGGGATGGCGGTGCAGTCGAGCTTGATGAAGGGTCCGCGGGCCCGGCTGGAGTTGTAGTGGATGGCGCGGGCGGCGAGCTCTTTGCCGGTGCCCGACTCACCGCGCAGAAGCACGGTGGCCGAGGTGGCGGCGGCGCGAGCGATGATCTCGTAGACGCGGCGCATGCTCGGCGAGCTACCGACGATGCGGTGATAGCGCTCGGGAGCTTGGCCGGTGACGCGCTCGTGTAGAGCGGTCTCGGACAGGGCGGTCGCGACTTCGCCAGCCAGCTCGCACAGAAGATCTCGGTCGCGATCGTCAAACAGCCCGGCTTTCTTGTTCAGCACCTGCAGCACGCCAAGCGCTGCTGGCTCGCCCCCTGCCGTCGCTGGCGACATCACCGGCGCCGCGAGTACGGTCACCGTCTTATAGCCGGTGATGCGATCGATGCCGGCGGCAAAGCGCGGATGATCGTCGGCGTTCGAGGCCGCGACTGGACGCCGGCTCTGCCAGACATGGCCGGCGATGCCTTGACCGGGCGGCAGGCGGATCTCGGGAAGCTCGGGCAGGTGGGCGGCGCGCGATACCAGCTCGCCGGTGTTCTTATCGATCAAGAACAGCGTGGCGCGATCGGCGGACATGGCCTGCGCCACCAGATCGACGACGCGACGCAAGAGCGAGTCGAGATCGACCTCGGTGCGCACCAGCTCCAAGAGCGCCATCAGCACCGAGCGGCGATCACTGGGCTCGCCATCGGCAGCCGTTTCGCCCGCGCTCCGGCCTTCGCGCCCGTCGCTGTCACGGGTCACTGAGGCGGGATGGCTGCTGCGAGCAGAGCGCGACGGCATCGCCTCCGAAGGTATCACGAACGACAGCGCGCTCATGCGGCAACCAGGGCGCGATCCGGGGTCGCGCTGCTTGGCGCGGCGTTCTCCGTCGCGGGATGGGCGGCAGCGGTGGCCAGCACCAGGGTCTGCCCTTCACGGCAGGCAAAGGTCCCGGGGCGCAGCCCGGCGGCGCGGCGCTCTAGCTCGCGCACCTTGGCATCGCTGTGCGTCGGGTCGTGGTGATAAAGGGCGAGCTGTCGCACGCGCGCGGCATCGGCGACGCGGACGCCTTCGCTAAACGTCGAGTGTCCCCAGCCGGTGCGCGGTGGGCCGGCCAAGCCGGCGTACTCGTCGTCGTCGTACTGCGAGTCATAGATCAAAAGATCGGCGCCCTCGGCGAGCTTGACCAGCTTGGGATCGGGGCAGCTGTAGTGCTCGGTGTCGGTGGCGTAGACCAGCGAGTGACCGGCGTAGTCGATGCGATAGCCCAGCACGCCACCGGGATGGTTGAGGCGAGCGCAGGTCAGGGTGATGCGGCCCTCGCCGCCGTCGATCGGCACGCGCATGCCATCGCCCAGCTCTTCAAAGGCCAGGCGCGCGGGGACATCGGACAGACGCACCGGAAAGCCGGGATCGCCCATCTGCGTCGACAGCGCTTCTTCGATGCCCTTGGGACCGCAGAAGCAGATCTCGCTGCCCGGCATGTAAAGCGGGGTGAAGAACGGCAGGCCCTGCAGGTGATCCCAGTGCAGGTGGCTGTACAAGATCGTGAGCTGCGATCGCTTGCGCTCGCGCACTAAGCGCTGCCCCAGCCCGCGAATGCCGGTGCCGCTGTCGAGGATGATGTGTCGATCGCCGCAGACCACCTCGACGCACGAGGTGTTGCCGCCGACTTCGACGGTGTCGGGACCGGGAGAGGCAATCGAGCCGCGAACGCCCCAAAACGTGACTGCAAACGTCATGGCAGACCTTCCTGTGAACGGTTCGCAGTCGATGCAAAGCAGCTCCCGTGCCAGTCCCCTGGATGTGGCCAGACGAAACGATTCTCCGTCGAGAAAAGCCACGATCACGAGCATCCGGAGGGCATGACGCAGCGCGCCATGATCCAGCTTCGGGCAGCCCGATGTGCCCCCCTGTTCAACTTTGGCGCAGGGTGTGCGAACGCGGCCGATCCATCCTGGGACAGCCGCACCGAAGCGACGCGCTAGGCCTGTCGCACGTCGGAAAGAGCGCGCGTGATGTTGGCCAGGCCGACTCGCAGATCGTCGGCGCTGGGCCAGCCGTAGCCGATGCGCATGTAACGGCGATCCTGCTCGAACCAGTGACCGGGGCCGACGAAGGTCTGATAGTGCTCGTTGAGGCGGCGATAGAACGCATCGAGATCGATGGCGCGACCCTGCCCGGCGGCTGGCTGGATGATGCGCGGAAAGCACACGACGCCACCCTCGGGGGGCACGCACTCGATAAGCTCGCGCGTCAGCGGCTCGGCGAGCCAGCCCTTGACGATCGCAAGCTGCGAGGCGATGTGCTGGCGAATCGCCGGCAGGTGCTGCGCTTTGTGCTGCAGGTAGCGCAGGGCGATGGTCTCATCGACGACCGAGCCGGTGATCACAGTCTGTTCTTTGGCAGCCAAGAAGCGCTCGCGCAGCGCGGCATCCGTACACAGCAGCCAGCCGATGCGGATGCCCGGCAGGCCATAGGTCTTGGACATCGACGACACGCTGAGCACGTGCGGGCCCAGGGTGGCAGCGACGGGCGGCACGTAGTCAAAGGCCATCTCGCGATAGGTCTCGTCGATCAGCAGGCGGCAGCCGGGACCACGGCCAGGGACCTGATTGTGGGCGGCGATCAGCGACGCCAGGCGCTCGACATCGGCGGGCGGCAGCACGGTGCCGGTGGGATTGTGCGGCGTGGTCAGCGAGATCAGGCGGGTGTTGGGGCGCAGGGCCCGCGTGATGCGCTCGATCGGCAGGCGAAAGCCCGCGTCGAAGTCGAGATCCAGAAACTCGATCTCGGCCCCCAGGGCGCGCGGCGTCTCGATGTTGGTGGCGTAGTTGGGCCGCACGATGACCATGTGATCGCCGCGCTCAAGCAGCGTGGTTGCGACGATGAACAGCGCCAGCGCCGCCCCCGGCGTCACCAGCACATCGTCGGGCGAAAGCGGGTTCGCCGCCGGGCGGGACACAAGGCCCGTTGCGGTCGGCTGCAGGCTGACGCTTGACTGCTCGGCGATCAGGGCCCGCAGCGCGGGATGGCCGCAGTGGTCGCTGTAGCAGAGCACGAGCTCGCGCAGGGCCTGCTCTAGCCCCAGGGTGGGCCATAGATCGCGGAGCTTGGCATCGGTGAGAGAGCTCTCGGTGAGGTTGTAGCGGACGCGGTCATACCCGAGCTGTTCGGGGGACTCGATCTCGATCGGCATGCGGACGTAGTGCATGGGGTCTCCTTGCGGGGGCGACGGTAGCGAATGCCGCGCACGGCGCCAAGTCCGACCGCAGGGCGTGCCCAAAGAAGGGGGCTGAGCGTCGGAGCGGAAGGACGTCCGCAGACCCCATTCGCTTCCCGCGCGCACCTGCTACACTGCGCCGCATGTCGCCGGAGATCGCGATTCCCTTCATCGTTTTTGGCACGCCCGTGGCCTTGGTTTTTATCCACAAATACTTCAAGTTCCGCGAGAAGCAGCTCGACGCGGGGACCGCGCATCCCAAGCTCCTAGAAGCCGTGCGCAAGGAATACGAGAGCAAGCAGGCCGAGCTGGAAGCGCGCATCGAAAACCTAGAGTCGATCTTGATCGAGAACGATGGCGAGCTAGAGCGCCGCATCGCCGAAAAGACGCGGGCGCCGGCTCTGTCGACGGGGGATCGTCCGCCGCGACCCAAGGCCCTGCCGGCGGCCAAGGCCGCGCCCGAATCGGACGGGGCGGGCGAGCCCTAATAAGGACGAGGCGTGGGGATGGGCAATCACTGGGCGGCACGCCGGGCTCGCGGCGCAGGGCACGCTTCTGCGCTGGCCTGTCTGCTGTTGTGGGGCAGGGCAGTGGGGGCCGAGCCGCCGTGTCAGGGGCCGCTCGATGTGACGCAGGTGGCGCGCTGCGCGCTGAGTCACAGCCCCGAGGTCGCCGCGGGTCGCTTGCGCATGCAGGCCCTGGCGCAGCAGCGGTCGAGTGCGGGTCGCTGGCTGCCCAGTCATCCGCTGCTGAGCTTTTCGCTGGCCGAGCGTCGGCCGCCGACGAGCGCAACCGGCGAAGTGGGGGCCGCGGCGCTCAACGGATATTTCACGCTGAGCCAAGAGTTCGAGATCGCAGGACAGCGCGGGCGTCGCCTGGCCATGCTCGATGCCGAGGCCGCCGCGGAGCTACGCCGCTTGGCCGCGCTGGAACAAGAGACGGTGGCAACTGCGCTGTCCGCCTACGTCGAGCTGCTATCGCTGCGAGAAGAGCTGGCCCTCGCCGAGCAGGCCGCCGAGGTCGCGGCCGCGCTTAGTCGCTTCAGCAGCGCGCGGGCGGCGCAGGATCTCTTGCCGCAGGTCGAGTCGGATCTGGCGCGGGCGGAGGCGGCTCGCCTGTCGCTCTTGCGCGCCGAGGTCGCTCTGCGCGGGCGCAATGCCGGCGCGCTGCTATCGGCGCTGCTGCAGTCCCCACAAGGGCTGGCTGCAGGCGGCGGTGAGCTGGCCCCACCTCCCCAGGCTCAAGGACCGCTTGATGCGGTCTTGCCGCTGCTTACCACCGATGGTGCAGCCGGCGAAGCGGAGGCCGAACGGGCGGGCGCAGGGCTGGTGGCGCAGGCGCTGAAGCTGCGGGCCGATGTCGCCGTGGCGCAGGCCGAGGTGCGGGTGCGCGAGGCGCAGTGGGCGCTGCTGCGGCGAGCCCGCATCCCCAACCTTAGCCTGTCGTTTACCGCGCAGAGCGACGGCTTTTCTGAGCGTGTCTTGGGCGGTGGGCTGAGCATTCCGCTGCCCCTGCCCGAGCCGATTGGACCGAGCCGCGGCGGCGAGATCGCGGCCGCAGCGACCGCGGTGAGCGAAGCGCAGGTCCTGGTCGGCAAGCGCGAGCGCGAGGTTGGGCTAGAGGTCCGTCGGGCGCATCATGCCGTTCTGGCTGCCGAGCGCTCGCTGGCCGAGGTGCCGGCCGACCTGATCACTCGGGCCAAGACCGATCTGTGGGCGATTGCCGAGGCGATTCGCGGCGGTCGGGTGGCCTTGCGCGAAGCGCTGCTGTGGCAGCGAGGACTCTTGGAACTGCTGCAGCTACACCTGCGGGCTCGTCGTGAGCTGGCCCTGTCGCGCATCGAGCTGCGACGGGCGGTGGGGCTGCCGATCCTGCCTGCGGGGGGCGCTGCTGCCGCGAGTGCAGCACCGGGAGAGCTGCGATGAAGACGCGATCGGTCAAGCTGGGCTGGCGGAAAAAAACGCCCGCCCTGGGCCTTGTCTTGAGTCTATTTGCCGTCGCCCCAGTCGTCCTCCAGGAGGGCTGCAGTAGCTGTGGCCGTGGCAGTCCCGAGGGAGGGGCGGCTCCGGCCGCGCAGCACCGCGATGAGCCCGCGCCGCACGAGAGCTTGCCGACCCGGGTGACGCTTTCGCCCGAGGTGGTGAAGGCCGCTGGCATTCGCACGCAGCCGGTGGGGGTGCAGGCCCTGCCAGCCACCGTCGAAGTGGTCGGTGAAGTCGCCGCCGATCCGGATCGCGCAGCGCGGGTCACGGCCCGCATCGCTGGACGCATCCTGTCGGTGCACGCCCGCGAGGGGGATCGCGTGCAAAAAGGCGCGCTGCTCACCGTCATTGAGTCGCTGGATCTGCTGCGCACCCGGGCTGCGCTTTTGGCCGCACAGGCCCGCGAAAAATCGGCGAGCGAAAATGCCGCACGACTTACCAGCTTGCTGCCCAGCGGCTTGGCGGCGCGACAAGAGGTGGTCGGCGCGACCGCTGAGTCGCAGGCCTTAGGAGCCGAAGCCAGCGCCGCCGCACAGTCGCTGCGCACCCTCGGTGCCACGACCAATCCGGGCACGGGTGGCACCCGGCTGGAGCTGCGCGCACCGATCGATGCCGTGGTTGTGAGCCGCAACGCCACCCTCGGTCAAAGCGTCGATCCCGAGACCGTGCTGTTCGATCTCGCCGACCTGCAGCGCCCGCATTTTGTCGGTCGCCTGTTCGAAAAAAACCTCGCCCGGGTGCAGGTCGGAGCCCAGGCCGAGGTGCGCCTCAACGCCTATCCCGACAAGGTCTTCATCGGCCAAGTCGAAAGCATCGGTCGTCAGCTCGATCCCCTGGCGCGGACCGTGGTCGCCCGCCTGCGCATCGTCGACAGCGAGGACCTGCTGCGCATCGGCCTGTTTGGCGTGGCGCGCATCTCTTCGCCCGAGCATGCCGAGAGCGCTGCAGCGGGTCGGGATGCCGGGATGACCCCGCGCGATGGCGGGACCGAGCCCGAGCGACCCGAAAAGAAGCTGGTGGTGCCGCTCTCCGCGCTGAGTCGCGTCGCCGATCGCGATGTCGTCTTTGTCCGCCAACCCGACGGTCACTTCGAGCTACACCCGGTGACGCTAGGCCGCACCGCCTCCGGCCTGGCCGAGATCCTAAGCGGCCTCCGCCCCGGCGAGCAGGT
>DAORCZ010000015.1:23060-25711 GCA_035345735.1 Pseudomonadota bacterium
GCACCGCCTCCGGCCTGGCCGAGATCCTAAGCGGCCTCCGCCCCGGCGAGCAGGTCGTCATCGACGGCGTCTTCACCCTGAAATCGACCCTGCTGCGCGCCACCTTGGCGGAAGAGGACTAGCGACTCGCCGGGACCCCGGCAGAGCCGCTGGCAGCGACGTGGGGCAAGCGGGCTCGACGAAGACCTAGTTCATACTGGACGCCTGTGCAGCGGTGCATAAGATAGGCGCCTCGCCATGCTCGATCTTCGTCAGTTTCCTGGTCGTGTCATCGCCACCCGCCACATCCCGCCGCGTCCGGCGCAGCATGCCGCGGTGCCGGCGGGCTGCCACCCCGCGCTGCACGAGGCGCTGCGCCAGCGCGGCATCACTGAGCTGTACTCGCACCAGGCCGAGGTCTTCGCGGCGGCCGAGCGTGGCGAGGATGTGGTGGTGACGACCGGGACGGCGAGCGGCAAGTCGCTGTCGTACCTATTGCCGATGATCCAAGCGACGCTGGTCGACCCGGCGGCGCGGACGCTCTTGCTGTTTCCGACCAAGGCGCTGACGCAAGATCAGCTGCGCGGCGTGCTGGGCCTGGTCGATCACCTGGCCAGCCGCACCGATCATCAGGTGCCGCGCATCGAGGCTGGCGTCTACGACGGCGACACGCCCCCGGCCGAGCGGGGTCGCATCCGCGATCGCGCCAACTTCATCCTGACCAACCCCGACATGCTGCACAGCGCGCTCCTGCCCAACCACGGGCGGCGCGGCTACTCGCACATCTTTCGCAACGTGCGGTACATCGTCATCGACGAGCTGCACTCGTACCGCGGCGCCTTCGGGGCCCACTTCGCGAACCTCATGCGTCGCCTGCTGCGCATCTGTCGCCACTACGGCAGCGAGCCGCGCTTTCTGTGCAGCTCAGCGACCATCGCCAACGCGCGCGAGCACGCCGAGCTCCTCTGTCATCGTCGTTTTACTCTCGTCGATCGCGATGGCTCGCCATCGGCGGGCAAGGTGATTCACTTCTGGCAGCCGCCGCTTACCGACAAGGATCTGCGCCGGCCGGTGACGACTGAGCTGGCGCTCTTGGTGCCTCACCTGGTGGCGGCCCGGCACCGCACGATCGCGTTTTGTCGCAGCCGCAAAGAGACCGAGATCGTGCTGAAAGAGTCGCGCGATCGTCTGCGCGATGTCGCCGGCCATGACGAGACGTATCTTCTGGCCGGCTATCGCGGTGGCTATACCCCCAAGGAGCGTCGGCAGATCGAACAGGCCCTGGTCGACGGTCAGCTGGTCGGCGTGATCTCGACGAATGCGCTTGAGCTGGGCATCGACATCGGCGCGCTGCAGGTCGTGGTGCAGGGCGGCTTTCCGGGGACGCGGGCCAGCTTCTGGCAGCAGATCGGTCGGGCCGGGCGACGCAACGAGCTAGCCCACGCCATTGTTGTTCTGGCGGTGTCGCCGACCGATCAGTTCATCGCCGAAGATCCCGACTGGCTGGTCGGGCAGCCCACCGAGCACGCCGTCGTCGATCGCGACAACCTCGCGATTCAGCTGGCCCATGTGCGCGCTGCCGCCGCTGAGCTGCCGCTGACGCTCGACGATGCGGCGCAGTTTCCCGACCTGGGCGAGATCATCGCGGTGCTCAGCCGAGCCGGTGAGCTGCGCGAGGTGCTGGGCAGCTGGCACTACAGCGGCGGCGCGTTTCCGGCCGGCGAGTTCAGCCTGCGCAACATTCACAACGACCGCTTCAAAGTGGTCCACCGGCGCACCGGCACGACGCTGACCGAGATGAGCCGCCCGCAGGTCTATCGCGAGGCCCACCCGCGCGCCGTCTATCTGCACGATGGGATCGAGTATCAGGTCGAGACCCTGGATCTGGTGCAGCACGTCGCCACCGTCGTCGAGGTCGAGCAGAACTTTTATACCCAGCCCGATGTGCGGACCGCCATCGATGTGCTTTTGACCCAGGAACAGGCGACGGTGGGTCTGTCGCAGGTGCAGTTCGGCGATGTCCGCGTCGACGATGTCGTCGTCGGCTACAAGATGCTGGAGTTCCACAACCACCAGAACCTGGGCTACGAGACGCTGCACGAGCCGCTGCGCTTAGAGCTGGATACCGAGGCGATGTGGATCGCCGTGCCCGAGGCCGTCCTGACCGTGCTGGGCACGGAGCGCGAAGATGCGCTCGCCGGCATGGTGCACGCGGTCGCGGCGTGTGCCCGCATGCGGACCATGGCCGAGCGCTCGGATCTGTCTGGTACCAGCTTCCACTACAGCGACGAGGCAAGCGGTGAGACGCGGACCGCCCTGGTCTGCTACGACAGCCACCCCGGCGGTCTGGGTTATGCCAACAAAGCCTTCGAGCACATCGATGCCGTGCTGGCGAGCGCCATCGCGCTTGTCGAGCGCTGTCGCTGCCAGCGCGGCTGTCCGGCCTGTGTCGGCAGCTACGCGCGGGATCGCCGACTGATCGGCTGGGCGCTTTCGCGATTGCTGGCCGATGTACCGCTGCCGGTTGGAATTCGCCCGCCCCCGGCTGCGCAAGCGCCCGCCGACCGTGCCCCGCGCATTCCCTGGGCTGAGGTGTCCGAGCGTTGGCCCGAGGTCTTGGCTCGTCTGAAAGCGATGCGTGCGCCCGGTGCGGATCTGCTGTCCGGCTTGGC